>JAYVAS010000625.1:0-3966 GCA_043750895.1 Pseudomonadota bacterium | reverse complement strand
AGGTCGGCGCCGGTGACCACGGCGAGGTCTCCGTCGGGGCTGAGCCCGGCGCGCACCCGGTACTCGGTGAGCAAGCCGCGGATCTGGGTGCCGCCCGCGACCCGGCGCGCGGTCCAGGCGAGCAGTCGGAGGAGGTCCTGACGGCGTGCGGAGAGCGGCGGCAGGTTGACGGTGCAGGCGGGGTTGAGGCGCATGTAGAGGTCGGCCCGGAACCGCCCCCCCCGCACCATCTCGGCGAGGTCCTCGTGGGTGGCGACGACGAGCTTGACGTCCACCCGCCGCTCGGCCACGTCGCCGAGGCGGGTCACCGTGCCCTCCTGGAGCACGCCCAGCAGCATCTTCTGCGCGTCCTCGGTGAGGTTTCCGATCTCGTCGAGGAAGAGCGTGCCGCCGTCGGCCTCCTCGAAGGCTCCCTTCCGGTCGGCCACCGAGCCGGTGTAGGCCCCGCGGGTGGAGCCGAAGAGGTGGGCGGACATCAGGTCTTTGGGGAGGGTGGACAGATCGACGGTGACGAACTTGCCCTTCCGACCGCTCTTGGGATGGATGTAGTGCCGCGCGAGCAGGGACTTGCCGGTGCCGGTCGGACCGCCCAGGATGACCGGCAGCCGGCCGCGGGCGAGCACGGCCAGCCGGGCCCGGGCGCGACGCAGGGCCAGGGAGCGCCCCCAGAAGATCGGCCCCTCGGACTCGTGCCCCTCCTGGGCCACGAGGATGTTCTCGATCTGGACGCGCAGGGCGCGGGCGTCGACGTAGTCGTCGTCGAGGAAGTAGGTGTACTCCTCCACCCCGAGGCGCTCGGCGGCGCGCTCCAGGGCGATCTCCTCCCGGCTGGTCATCAACACCACGGGGAGGTCCGGCACCACCCGGCGCAGGCGGGCCAGGATCTCGATGCCCTGCCGCCGGCGCACCCGCGCGAGCGCCCGTTCGTCGGCGTCCGCGGGGAGGCCGAGGAGCTGTTCGGCGGGGATGTCGAAGTGCACGTCGAGCAGGACCACGTCCACCTCGCCGCGCCGGGCTTTGAGGATCGCGGCCGCCTCGCTCCAACAACGGGCCGGGCCCAGGCAGGTGTGCTCAGGGATGGCGCGCCGGACGAGGTCGGCGGTGCGGTCCTGATCGTCGATCACGAGGAGTGTGGCCACGGCGGGTTCCGATACGGGGCGAGGGTAGCCAGAATGCGGGAAATCCGCTCGTCCGGGACCCGCGTTGGGCAGTTACCCTGTGGGGGTGGCACTCCTGCTCCTCATCGCGTGCGTGGCCCGCTGGGGGGAGACCGGTCCCGGCGATCCGGTGGACTCCTCCGGGACCATCCCGACGCCGGTGGACGACTCCGCCACCCTCCCCGACCCGCTGGTGGTGCCGCTCCGGTGGGTGCGCGGCTACGAGGGCGACACCTGGGCGGCCGCCCGCACCGGCGTCTGGTGGCAGTTGGCGCACCTGGGCGCGGTCCCGCCCCCCGACGAGCCCGGGCTCACCGTGGTCTCCGAGAGCGAAGACGAGGTGCGCTTCACCCTGGACCTGGCGGCGGTGGGCTTCCCCGAGCCGGCGCTCGGCGCGGTCACCGAGGCGGTGGCCTTCGTCCCCACCACCGACGAGCAGGGGCTCTACGGCGGGCTGGACCTCGGCGCCTTCTTCCTCCGCACCCTCTACGAGCCGTGGCACTACTACCGGGTCACGGGCGCCTGCGGCACCGACGCCGCGTGGCGCGCCGCCCACCTCGCGCCGGACCCGGCCGTCTACGCGATCACCGACTCGCTGCTGGTCGACGGCGACCGGCTGAACCAGTACACCCGGGCCCCGTCCGAAATGGCCGACATCGCCCACGTCGCCGAGGAGGGCCCGGGCTCCATCGCCGACGGCACCTTCGCCCCGATCGAGTCCGAGAGCATCGACCTCCTGCCCAACGGCATGCTGCGCTACGCCGTCTACGACGCCTCCGGCGTGCTCCAGCCCTGGGCCACCGCCTCCCCGGCCGGACAACCGGGGCGCTGCATGTGGTGCCACGAGGACCACCTCCAGCGCGGCCTCGAGACCAACCCCGGCGTCGAAGGCTATGTGCAGGCCGCAGAGTTCGTGGCCGACGTCGATGCCCAGACGGCGGTGATCGCCACGCTGCGCGCCGGGCTGCCGACCGCCGTGTACGCCGATCCGGTCGTCGCGCACGCCCAGGGCGAGCTGCTCACCGAGACCTGGCTCCTCCCCTCCCCCGGTCGCCTGGCGCGCGAGTGGTTCGTCGACGAGGCGCGGGTGGCCGACGCACTCGCCGCCGCCGCCGTCCCCACCACGACCGACCCCGAGTACCCGGAGTTCGGCGCGCTGGTGACCCGGGCTGACGCGGACCGGGTCTTCGCGGAACTCCTCCCCACGCTGGTGGCCGACCCGGCCCACCCCCTCTACGGCAAACCGGCGGCGTACACCCCGGTGGAGACCCTCCCTTCGGCCCGGGAGGCGGCCACGGCCCCGCTGGTGTGGGGGGATCCGGCCACGCTGCCGTGTGACTGAGCCGGTCAGGACGTCGAGAGCCGCTGGTGCAGCTCCTTCACCAGCGCCGCGCACCGGAGGGCGAGCCCCGCCGTGTCCCGGAGGCCGGCCCCGTCGAGCGTCGCGAGGCGTGCGGCGCGGTCCGCGAGGGTCGCGACGACTTCATCCAGCGGCGCGAGAAGGGCTGGCCCCGCGGCGAGGAGGTCGGCGCGACAAGCCGCCCAGACCGCGGCCACGTCGAGGCTGGCGCCAGGGGCGCGCCGGGTGTGGAGCAGGTCGCTCTCGAGGGCGGCGCGGAGGTCCGCGTCGCTCCCGTCGACCCCCACGAAGCGGGTCTGCAGGGCGACGTACCGACCCAGATCGTGGCGGGCGCGGGCGGCGGCTTCGGAGAGTTCCATCGCACCGCACTATTCCCCGTTCAAATAGGTGCGGGCCAGCCCGAATCGTGAAAGACTATACCCGACTCCGGAGGTCCACCCATGCGCGCGCTGCTCCTCACCCTCTCCCTCCCCCTCGTCGGCTGCCTGGCCGACGTGGACGTGGACGTCGATCCCGACAAGGACGGCCTCGCGGACGCCGACGAAGCTGCGCTCGGCTCGGACCCCGGTGTCCCCGACTCCGACGGCGACGGCTACACCGACGGGGACGAAGCGTCCCAGCACACCAACCCCATCGACGCCGAGGATCATCCCTACGCGGGCGGCTGGAAGATCGGCGCGTGCCGCGATGACATCGAAGCCACGGGCACCGGCGAAGGGGACGTCTCGAACGACTTCGAGCTGATGGACCAGTTCGGCGAGATGGTGCGTCTGCACGACTTCTGCGACAACGTCGTCTACGTGGTCTTCGCCGCCTTCTGGTGAGGCGCGTGCGTGAGCGAGGCCGGCGGCCTCGAAGCTGAGTACCAGGATCGGGTTGCGGCAGGCGGGATGTTCTGGGAGGTCATCATCGAGAACAACGATTCCGCGGCCCCTTCCGTCGAGGACCTCGGGGAATGGGCGGACAGCTACGGCCTGACCATGCCCGTCCTCGCCGACGGAGGCATGATCTCGAGCTTCGTGAGCGGCAGCTACGGCCTGCCCTACACGATGGTCATCGATCGCGGCATGGTGATCGACGAGAACATCGGCACCGCGTCGGTGTCCCAGATGGACGAGCTCCTCGCCGCCGAGTAGCCCTCGCCCCCCCGAACGACCCGGTCCCTCCAGGCCGGGTCTTTCGTTTTTCCGCCCACCGACGAGGCGTGGGGCGTAAAGACCCTGTGAGCCGGTAGACGCCCTCGTCGGACCGGGTATCTTCACCGGGCCCAACCGAGGTTGCTTTGCGCTTTCTGCTCGCTCTCCTGCTGTCGTTGACGGCCCTCCCGGCGTGGGCCGGGATTCAGTTGGTGGCCATGCCGCCGCTGATCGCCGACGGCGCAACCACGGGCACGGTGCGGCTGTACACCGACGACGGCAGCCGTCCCCGGATCAAGTCGGACAGCGGCAA
>JAYVAS010000624.1:0-9280 GCA_043750895.1 Pseudomonadota bacterium | reverse complement strand
GGAGGAGTTGCTGGCCGGTGCCTTCGTGGGCGCCGGCGGCGTGGCGGGGGGCACCACGGGCGCCGGCACCTCGACGGCGACGGGGGCCGTCCCCTCCGGCGGTTCCGCCGGAGCCGCACCGAACTCGACCCGCGGCTTCGGAGCCGGGGTGTCGGTCGCGGGGACGGCGCCGTCGTCAAGTCCACCCGACCAGCCGAACCACCCGACCGCAACCACCAGACCGACGACGACTCCTCCGATCCCGACCAGCCACGGGCTCACCCCGGCACGCTCGCCCTTCTCGGCGGCCCGGAGATCGCGCAGCGGCACGGGACCGCGCCCCTCGGGAATGCGTACCGGTCGGGTGGCGTCCACCGGCGTGAGCCGCGGCGGCTCGGGGGGGAGCGAAACCGGCCGGGCCCCTTCGAGGCCGCGCGCCGTTTCCGGGGCGACCGACACCGAGACCTGGCGAGGCGGAGGGGACGGCGGCGCGGCGACCGGCACGGCCGCTTCAGGGACGGGGCGCGGTGGCGGAATCGGGATCGGCGCTGCAACCGGGGGCGCGGCGCGGGGCGGCTCGGGCGGGTGGGCCTCGGGCGCGGGCCGCGCGACGCGCTCGGTCAGCCGCTGGGCGGCGACCGCCTCCATGATCAGGGTCGGCTGGGTGACCTGCCGGACCGTCGGCGCCCCGTCGGCATCGTCGTCCAGGACGACGCCCCCGGGCGTGTTGCGCGCGCCGGGCGGCAGCGTGTGGGCCGCGAGCAGGGGCCCCCCAGGGGCCGCGGCGGCCACCGCCCCCAGCCGTACCGACGCGACGGGCGGCTCCACCACGCCGTTCGAGCCACGCCGGGCTTCCTCTTCGTCCTCCCACTCCGCCCCCGCCTCGGCCTCGGCCGACGCGACGCCCTCGGAGAGGTCGATGGCTTGCATGCCCTCCCGGGAGGTCTCCACCAGGTCGACCGGGGCGACCGGACCGTCCTCTGCGGTGAGGCGGTGGGTGCGGGCGCGCATCGCCGACGCGTCGATCCGGGCGGCCACGACCCGCTCCTCGGGCTCCGCTTCCTCCCAGTCGTCCTCGTCCTCTCCGGCCTCCAGCAACTCCTCGTCCCCGGGCGCTGCCTCGACCTCCTCCTCCTCGGCCGGCGCGTGGCCGAGCTCGATGGCAGGGAGCGCCGCACCGAGGGGCAAGGCACGCTCTTCCACGAGGAGCGACTCGGGCCGATTGAACAACTTCCGGCTCTTGGGCGTGGCGGGCTTGCGTGGATTCACAGCTGTTCCCAAAGGGAGTCGAGGAGGCGTCCTTCGCCCGCGGCGAAGTCGCGGAGGTGCCCGAGAGACGCGGGCACGAGGCCGACGCGGAGCCCCTGGGCATCCATTCGACTCACGAGGAGCTGCTCCTTGATGAGCACGTTCACCGCCCGCCGCAGCATGACCTGCCCGTCGGAGTCCAGGCCCCGGAACAGGTTGTCGGCGCGGGTCGTGCGCGGGTCGACGAGGTCCCGCGCCACGAACCGCGCGATGAGGCCGCGTGCGAGCGTGCGCGCCCGCGGCTCGTTCGGTTCGACGGGCGGCGCGCCGTCCCACCAGGTCTCCAAGCCGCCACCCTGCCGGGCACGCTCGACGTCGGCCGCCTCGAGGCGGAGGTCCTTGGGCAGCCCGCCGTCGGCGACGAGCAGCCGGATGACATCGAAGGGGTGCAGGTCCAACTGCCGAGCCGCGCCGTCCACAGTCAGCTTGCGGAAGATGGCAAGGCCACTCATGGTGCGCCCTCCTCACCGGCGAGGAGCTCGGGCCGCACCCACACGGTGTAGATCTCCACGCTGGCCGCCCACAGCTCGGCGGCCTCTTCGTAGGCGCCTTCGATCAGCTCGAGGGTGCGCTCGCGCAGCTCTCCCTCCACGACGTGGTCGCCGAGCCACACCTGGATCGCGAGGTTCCCGTGCACTTCGTCGTAGTGTACCGGAGCGTCGGAGGCCCCGAGCGCGTCGAGCAGACGAAAAACGGCGCCCAGGACGCGGTAGGTGAGCTGGGTCGCGAGATCCTCGGGGCGATCACGCCAGTCCGAGTACACCTCGTAGGGCACCGGAAGCACGACCACCAGCGCCTCCGGAGGCCCTTCGGAGGGGTCCGCGGCGGCCACCAGACCGAGGCCCAGGGACGCCGTCGCGAGCGGGGGTGGACCGACGTTGGCGGCGCGGATGTAGGGGTCGAGCTTCCGCAGCAGGCGCTGATGTTTCTCGACCACCGACCGACGGATCGCAGCCGGCATCGAGCCCAGCGACGGTTCGGCGAGGAGGTAGTTCTCGTACTCGCCCACGGACACCGCGACCTCGGGGCGCAGCAGCTCGGCTTCGAGCTGCGCGTCCCGGTGGCGCACCGCCTCGTCCACGAGCGCCACCCGCGCCAGGAAGCGCTCGCGATCCCGACGGAGGCCCTCACGAATGGCGTCGGCCTCCCAGCGGGCCACGGTCTCGGAGATCTGGAGCCGCTTGTCCTCGTGCTCCCGCCGAACCACCCGGAGCGCGACCAGGCGACGATGCCCTTCCTCGATCGCCTTCCGGTTGACCTTCTCCTCGCGCACGATCTCGGCGATGGCGGCGTCCACCTCGTCCTCGAGGCGGGCGCGATCGCGGCCGATCTGCTGGAGCGCCGAGACCAGCACGCTCGCTTCCACCGACTCACTCATCCGTGCACACCCGGGTCAATGCCCGCCATTGCTCACTCACAGGCCCCCCAGATCCCGGCGTCCGCCGACTCGGCGGACCACTCGGCGTTGGTGAGGAGCTGGGCCAGTCGGATGTCTCCAAAGTCCTCGTAGAAGACGGCGTAGCCGAGCCGGATGATCTCCTCGTTGATGAGGATGTCGTCCGCCTCGTCCTCGGGGTCTCCGTCGGGCAGCCACGCGTACGCGAGGGTCCGGTCGTAGGCGTCGGTGCAGACGGAGTCGAACTCGAGGCGGACGGTCTGCCCTTCGAGGCGGGCATTGAGGTAGGCCTGGGACTCCGGGCCCCAGCAGTCGGGCACCTCGGCGTCGTCGTGCGCGATCTCCGGCGCGTCCACGCCGAGCATGCGCACCGACTCCCCTCCGCACGTCGCGACGTTGAAGGTGTCTCCGTCGAGCGTGCACGCGACGACCTCCTCCCGGGGCAGGGCACAGTGGTCGCCTTCGAGTACAGGAACCACATCGAGGCCCCGGCATCCCGGGAGCATCAGCAACGCTGCCGCCGACAAACGCATGGCTCGACAGGCTACCATGTTCGCCTCCCCCCCGCCCGAAGGCCCGCGTGACTCCTCCGTCCCCGCCCTCCCCTGCCGTTCCCTCCGTGGGTTCCGCGACGGCGATCGCGGTGGTGGACGTGGGAAAACGGTTCGACATCTACCCCAACGACCGCAGCCGGTTCTTCGAGTTCCTCGGCAACCGCACCCACCACGCCGAGCACTGGGCGCTGCGGGGGGTCGGATTCAGCGTGCCCAAGGGCCAGGCTTTCGGTGTGATCGGCGCGAACGGCGCCGGAAAGAGCACCCTCCTCCGCCTCCTGGCCGGGGTCACCGTCCCCACCGAGGGCACCGTCACGGTGCAGGGTCGCCTCGCGAGCCTGCTGGACCTGGGCGTGGGCTTCCACCCCACCTTCACCGGGCGCGAGAACATCCGCCTGACCTGCTCGCTCCTCGGCATGCCCAGCGCGCTGGTCGAGGAGCGCATCCCCGACATCATCCGCTTCGCGGAGCTGGCCGAGTTCATCGACCATCCCATCCGGACCTACTCGACGGGCATGCACCTCCGGCTGGGCTTCGCGATCGCCGTCCACTCCGACGCCGACGTCCTGGTGGTCGACGAGGTGCTCGCGGTCGGGGACCAGTACTTCCAGCGGAAGTGTGTGCGTCGCATCGAACAGGCCCTCGCCGAGGGGGTCACGCTCGCGGTGGTCACCCACGACCTGCACGCCGTCCGCTCCCTGTGCGATCAGGTGATGTGGTTGGACCGCGGGCGGGTGCGCGCCATCGGCCCGCCCCGGGAGATCGTCGAGCGCTACATGGACCTGGACCGGCTGCGCACCGCCCCGCCCCGCCCGGACGCCCCACCCCGCCCCACGCTCCGCCCGGTGGACGGGGAGCGCGAGATCGGCCGCATCCCCACCGACCGTCCCGGCGTGGGCGGGCGGATCGTCCCGCACCCCGCCTCCCGGGTGATGGAGGACGACCCGCTGCTCCTCGACACCCTTAGCCGCGTGTGCGCCGTCCCCGACCCCGCGGGCGAGTTCGCCCGCCCGGTCGGGTCCGCTCCCAACGTCACCGACGACGGGACCGCCGTCATCGCCGGGTCCGGCGAGGTGCGCATCCTGCGCGTGCAGCTGCTCGACCACCAGGGGATCGAGCGCGAACGCTTCCGGACCGGTGAGTCGCTGGTCATCGCCGTCACCTTCCGGACCACCGAGCCGGTCGAACGGCCCATCTTCGGGATGGCGATCTTCCGCGGCGACGGGGTGTACGTGTTCGGCCCGAACTCGCGCTGGGACCACGTACTCGACGGCACCTGGCACGGCGTCTACACCGTGTTCCTGCACTACCGGCAGCTACCGCTGCTCTCCGGGACCTACCGGGTGAGCGTGGCGGTGTTTGACAAGGGGCACGTGCACCCCCACGTCTGGCACAACCAGCTCTACAGCTTCGAGATCGCGCAGGACGTCGACGACCACGGCCTCGTGCAGCTCGCGCACGCCTGGGGCATGATCGCCTGGCACGAAGCCGGACCGACGGCGCGCGTCAGCGACCGGGTACCGGAGGAGGAGCCGACCCCGAACCGGTGACCTCGGAGAGCGTGCGGGCGTCCACCCAGCCCGCCATGCCCTCTTTCCAGGCGAGGTGGCGGCCGCCGGGCTCGGCGGCGAGGCGACTGGCGATCGCGGCCGCGGAGAGGGTCTCGGCGGCGTCGCTGGACCCGACGTAATGGTAGAGCGACGGGGTCGGCACCGGCGGCGGCGCGGGCGGAAGCAGCGCCGTCAGCTCACTGACCTCGCTCCAGGGACGCCACGCGGGCCATCCCGTGACCCAAACGCTGTGGGTGGCCGAGCGGTCCTTGGCGACCAACGCCGCGACCTCGCGCGCGCTGTACTCGCCCTGCCCGCTGGGGCCGGTGTAGTGGTACCGCACCTCTCCGGCGGGCGGAGGGGGCGGCCCGAGGCCCTGCTGGGGGTTGAACGCACCGCCCGACGCGGCCGCGCGCCCCATCTGGGCGCCCATCGTGCCCCCCATGGCGAGCCCGAGGCCGGCCTCCATGAACGCGCCACCGCCGCCGGGGCGGGAGGCGGCCTGCTCGATGGCGTTGGCGGCCTGGAACTGGGTGTAGGCGTTCATGTCACCCACGATGGCCATCGACGACCGCTTGTCGAGCATCTTCTCGACCTCCGGCGGCACCGAGATGTTCTCGACCACGAAGTCCGTCAGGGTGATGCCGTAGTTCTCCTGGAACCAGCCGGTCAGGCGCTGCCGTAGGGCGTCGCCCAGGTCCATGTACTGGGCGACCAGGTCCAGGAGCGGGATCTTGCTCTCCCCGATGGTGTCCGCGAGGGCGGACACCAGCTTCCGCTTGAGCTGGCCGTTGATCTCGTCGGTGGTGAACCAGCCGTTGGTGCCCACGATCTCCCGCAGGAACACCGCGGGATCGGTGATGCGGTAGGCGAAGCTGCCGAAGGCCCGCAGGCGCACCACGCCCAGATCCTTGTCCCGGAGGATGATGGGGTTGGCGGTTCCCCACTTCTGGTCCAGGTTCTGGCGGGTGGACACGAAGTAGATGTCGCCCTTGTAGGGCATGTTCAGGCCGTACTTGATGCTCTCGAAGAACCCGGCGATGGCCTTGGTGCGGGTGCTGAGCTCGTAGGTGCCGGGCGCGAACACGTCGGAGAGCTTGCCCTCGGCGACGAACACCCCGGCCTGCCCTTCCCGGACCACGAGCTTGCCGCCGTCCTGGATGGCCTGATTGAACACCGGAAACCGATAGACCAGGGTGGTCTTGGAGTCGTCGAGCCACTCGATGACGTCGAGGAACTGCGCCTTCGCGTGGTCGGAGAGCTTCTGCCAGAGTCCCATCGGTTCGACCTCCGGCCCTGCTGCAGCCGCGTGATGCGGCGGCACCGGGCCTGTGAATCCATCTACTATTGTGTTCCACGGACCGATCGAAAAGAGCCGGCGCCGCGCCGGCCCAAAATTCAGGGCGGGGGCGTCGCCTTCGGCGGGCGGTCGGCGGCATCCGCGAGCGGGCTCGCGAGGGCCAGGCTGAGCGCCCGGAGCTCGTCAGGAGCGGCGGTGTCGTTCGCGACCAGGAAGTAGAGGGTGATCGCCTCCTCGAAGCGCCCCCGCCGGCGGAGCAGGTCGGCGGTGACGTACGTCACCCGGGCCCGCTGATCGGGCTCGAGCCCGCCCCGGAGCGCGTCCAGGTAGTGGCCGAGCGCCTGATCCTGGAGCATCGGCTCCACGACCCGGGTGATCCGGCGAAACCGCGCCACCGCCGTCACTTCGGCCGGCGTGAGGGCGCCGGCGGCTTCGAAGGCGGCGAGGAAGCCGTCGCGCTCGTCTCCCCAGCCCCCGCGGTGCGCCACGCGCGCCAGGTTGTAGAGGACCTTCTTGCGGTCCGTCACCGACAGCGGCTTGCGGAGCTCGGCCCAGCCGCCGTCGACCAGCGCGCGCGCCTCGACCGGACCATGCAGGCCCACGTACACCCCGACCGCCTCATCGCGCGCCACCCAACTGGCCTCGGCGTAGAGGTCGCCGAGGAACACCGGTCCCTTCCCCAACGCCGCGTAGATCGCGCCGGCGATCCGGTACCGCTCCCAGACCTCGGGCTTGCCCCGATCGCGGACGTCGGCCACCGCCGCGGCCAACGCCGCCTCGACCGCGGGGAGCTGGGCGGGCGGGATCACCAGCGGGATGTCTCGCCCGTACACGCTGAACAGGTTGTCGGCGCAGGTCGCGACCGCGTAGGTGCGAAACTGCCCCTGGGCGGAGTAAGCCGCGAGGTCGGAGTCCCAGCCCCCCGTCGTGTCGGTGGAGATCGCCTCAAAGACCCGCGTGGTGCCGGCCCCGAGGGGGCACGGGCGGTCACTGGCCGTGACTTGCGTGGCCCCGGCCGCGGCGAGCAGCCACCACATCAGCCGACCCGGAACAAGGACTGGAACAGGCCCTGGTGGTCACCCGGGCGGCGCACCACGAGGAGCAACCCCGAACACACCGCCCCGAGGCGCTCGGCGGTGCTTCCCAGAAGCACGGCGGCGAGGGGGGTCAGGCCGCGGGAACCGCACACGAGCAGATCGACGTCGGGCACCGAGGCGAGGGCTTCGGCTGGAGACCGGGCCGCGACGACCACCAGCGACGGAGCGCCGTCCCCGGGATTCTGCTGCCGCCACGTCTCCCGGATCGAGGCCTCGACCTCTCCCCCTCCCCGCTCGTGGGTGGGGTCGATGACGGCGACCACCGTCACCCGGTCCACGAGGCTCCGAGCCAGGTCGACGGCGAGGCGGGCGTTCTCCGAGAAGTCCATCCCGACCGCAGCGTGGGCGAAGGCGACCGAGGCCCCGTCGGGGACCACGAGCACCGAACAATCGGCGAGGCGGAGCAGGCGCTGGCCGTGTTCCGCCCACCCCGCCGTCTCGGGGAGCGCTGAACGCCGCACCACCAGCAACTCCGCCCGGACCTCCCCGGCCAGGCGGGCGATCTCGTCCATGCTCCGGCCCGACCGATGCACCCCGACGGTGCGGACCTCGGGGAGCAAGGCGGAGAGCTCGGCCACCAGCAGGTCCAACGCGGGGGGCCGGGGGGGAGTGGGCACCGTCCGACCCGGCCACGCCCGACCGGCCTCCACCACGTGGATCAGGTGCACCTGGGCGCAGCGGGCGCGCGGGGCGAGGGCCACGAGCGCAGCGAGGAGCGGGGCGTCGCGGGCGTCGAGGAAGACTTCGGCGACGACGATGGAGAGGGACGGGGTCACGGCTCACGCTCGGGTCGTTGAGGGGGGGGTACGACGACCGTCTGCGTGAACGCCCGGGCGATGCGCCGCATCCGGTCGAGCTGATCCATGACCCGTATCAGCCGCTCCGACACATTGGGGGCGAGGGACCCCTCGGCGATGAGCATCTCGACCAGCCCGGACGCCGCGGTGAGCGGCTGGGCGAGCTCGTAGGAGGCAGCCGCGGCCAGGGCGATCCCGGCGGTACGGCGCTCCACGGCCTCCACTTCGGCGCTCACCTCGGCGAGGCGGCGGGTGAGCCGATCGACCTCCCGACGGTCCTCGAACACACCCAGCGTCGCCACCGACACGCCGGCACGGTTCCGGAGGAAGCTCACCGTCAGCCGCGCCGCGACGATGTCACCGTTGCTGGCCCGCAGATCGACGTCGATCGGGTCCTCGACCGCCAGCACATCCGCCGCGCGCTGCCGAAGCCGGAGCGCCACGGCGCGGGCGTCCTCCCGGCGGTCGTAGAGATCGGCGACGTGCAGGGACCCGCGCACCTCTCGGGCGGCGTACCCGAGGATGCGCTGGGCAGCCTCGTTGAGCAGCACGACGCGGCCGCGCGCGTCGGCCACCACCACCGCCGACGGGGAGGCCTCGAGCAGTCGGGCGAAGGCGTCGCTACCCGCGATCGGCATCGTTCCCCCATGCGGCCAACGCCGCGCGCTGGACCTCGGCGACGCTCACCTCGTGCTCCCGCGCCAGCGCCGCGCAGTCCTCGAACTCCGGCGCCGCGTGGACCACCACGCCCGCCGACCGTCCCACCTTGACGCGGACCGCCCCCCACCGGGTGCGGACCGACTCCCAGCTCCGCGCCAGCACTTCGCGCTGCAGCGTGGTCCACCGGTAGCCGAAGGTCCCCCCGTGGCGCAGCAGCGCCTCTCCGACCACCACCCGGCGATCGGGCGCGCACAGCGCCCCCAGCAGCAGGCCGGGACGACCCTTCTTCATCAAGGTGGGGGTGGCCCAGGCGTCCACGGCGCCCGCCGCCAACAGCGCCTCCAGCAGCGGCGGGAGCTGCTCGCCGGGCAGATCGTCCACCTGAGCCCGCAGCTCGGCCACCTCCGCCGGCGCCCCGGCGTGCCCGCTCCCGACCACCACCCGGACCACGTTGCCGTGGTCGGGCGGATCACGGGTGCCGGCCCCGTAGCCGACCGACTCGATCACCATCGCCGGCATCACCCCCGGGGAGGCGAGCGCGGCGACCAAGGCCGCCCCGGTGGGGGTGACCAGCTCGCCCGACCAGGGAGAGGGCATCACGGGGAAGCCCCGCAGCACCTCGACCGTGGCCGGGACGGG
>JAYVAS010000623.1:0-11681 GCA_043750895.1 Pseudomonadota bacterium | reverse complement strand
CTTGGGGCGCCGGATCGACCCGTCGTCGGGCTCGATGTCGCCGATGAGGATCTTCATGAAGGTGGACTTGCCCGCCCCGTTCGGGCCCGTCAGGCCGTACCGGTGACCGGGCGAGAACGAGGTGTTGACGTCCTCGAACAGGGTCCGACCGCCGTAGCGCTTCGAGATGTTGACGACGGTGATCATGCGGATTCCGTGAAGGGCGCCGCGCTAACGCGAACGACGGAGGCGGGCCGTGCCGGTTCGGCGATACCTTCTCCGGGTGACCCTCGTCGTCCAGATCACCGTGCTGCTCCTCGGGCTCGCGGCGGGCTTCGTCTGGACCCGCACCGCCCCGGTGGTCTCGCGGGACACGCTGGTGAATCTCGCCAACGGTGCAGTGCTCTACCCGGTGCGATTGGGGCTCGTCTGGCTGGGGATCGACCGGATCCACGTGGGGCTCGTGGATCTGGCCGTGCTCCCGGTCCCGCTGCAGTTCCTGGTAGGGCTGCTGGTCCTCGACTTCTGCCGCTACTGGCTGCATTACGCGCACCATCGGGTGCCGTTCTTGTGGACCTTCCACCGGGTTCATCACTCCCCGGAGCGGATCGACAGCTCGGTCGGGCTCCGGATGCACGTGGTTGACTTCCTCCAGCTCTCGCTGGTGCCGGTGCTGGTCTTCGCCGTGCTCTTCGACGTCTCCACCTCCCCGAGCTGGCTGGTCCCGGCGGTGCTGTCGGTGGGCGTGGTCTTCGACGCCATCGAGCACGCCAACGTGCGCTTCCCGCTCGATCGGGCCTGGGCGCGCGTCTGGTACGTCCTCTTCAACAGCCCCTTGTTCCACTCCTGGCACCACGTGCGGGAAGGCCGCCTGTGCGACGGGAACTACGCCAACGTCTTCCCGATGTGGGACCGGCTCTTCGGCACCGCCATCCTGAACGAGGTTCCGCCGACCGCCTACGGCGTGGAGCCGGACCAGTCCGTAGAAAACACGGTCGTCGGCCTGCAGTTGTTGCGGCCGGTGGGCTCGGGCTGAGGGCGCATCGGCGCCCTCGGTGCGACACGGTTGTTTCCGGACGGGCCCTGGGGGTTCGGGGCCGCGGCGTGCTAAGCGCGGGGGTGCGTTGGAAGATCCTGCTCGTCCTGGTCGCGACCCTCGGCTTCTTGCTTTGGGTCCTGTGGGGTATCGACCTGGCGGAGGCGCGCGTCCGCGTAGACGCGTTCAAGTGGGTCTACTACGTGCCCATCATGGTGCTCTACCTGTGCACCCACGCGCTCCGGGTGTACCGGCTGGAGTGGATCCTCGGGCAGAAGCTGAAGTTCTGGCCGGTGTTCTCGGTCCTCTCCATCGGCTACCTCGCGCTCAACACCATGCCCTTCCGGCTCGGGGAGTTCGTCCGCCCCTACCTGATGTCCGAGCGGCAGGGGATCCCCATGGGGACGGGGCTCGCGGCGGTGTTCGTCGAGCGCCTGGTGGACATCCTGGCCCTGCTCGGGATGGTGTGGTTGTGCGTGTTCTGGGTCGAAGTGCCGCCGGGGGCCATCGTCGTGGGCGGCACCGACATCCTCGCTGCGGGCCAGAAGCTCGCCGGGGCGGCCCTGATCGTCGGGACGCTCGGCTTCGGCCTCGTGCTCGCGCTCGGGGAGCGGGCGCTGGTGCTGACCGACCGTCTCCCGCTCGGCGGCTTCATCCGTCGGTTCGTGGGCGGCCTCCGTAGCCTCGCGGCCCGGCCGGTGGACTTCGCGCGCATCCTCGCCATCACCGTCGTCATCTGGGGTCTGACCATCGGCGCGATCAACGTGCAGCTCCGCGCCTTTCCCGGACTGCCGACCTCGGTCGAGACGGCGCTGGTGGTGTGGACGGCCACGCTCTCGGGCATGTCGGCGATCCCCACGCCGGGCTTCTTCGGCGGGTTCGAGGCCTTCTGCACCGCGGCGTTGGTCATGCTCGGCGTCGACGGGGACGCGGCGCGGGTGTTCGCGGTGCTCCTCCACCTCGGTCAGTTCGTGTGCACGGTCGTCACCGGGCTGGTGTTCCTCGTTTACGAGGGGCTGTCGCTTCGGGACGTCGTGGCCCGGAGCCGCGCGGCGGCCCGTTCGGCATAGCGCGGGCGCCGGATTACGATGCGCCGCCTTCGGAGGCTCCCATGCTGTCCCTGCTCGTCGCCCTCTCCGTCCCGGATGCCCACGCCACGGATGTCGGTCGCTCCAAGCGCATCGGCGTCGGCATCGAAGTGGGCGCCCCAGCCGGACTGAGCGCCAAGTACTTCTTCAACGAGAAGCAGGGGGTCTCGGTGCACGTCGGCGCCTGGACCACGTCCCGGGTGTACGTCGCCGGCCAGTTCGAGTTCGAGTTCATCGAGCTGGGCGACTTCTCGTGGGCGCGCGCCGACCTGTACGGGCTGGCCGGGGTCGAGTCCGGCTACATCTACATCTCGCCCTTCAACAACGGCTACTTGGGCCTCTACGGCGGCGCCGCCGCCGAGCTCCAGTTCCACGACGCGCCCATCAATCTGTACCTGGAGCTGGGCATCGGCCTCGCCATGACCAGCGACGGCGTGCAGCCCATCGTCGTCCCCGCCGCCCACTCCACGCTCGGCGCGCGGTGGCATTTCTAGCGAGCAGCGGGGGCGCTGTCCCGCGCTCCTACAGGATCTGCTCCAACAGCACCGTGGCGTAGCTCCCCGAAGGCAGGTCGAAGCGGAGCGTGAAGCCGTCGGTCTCGGGGGTGAGCTGCGCGGCGACGGGCACCCAGAGCTTCCGTCGGGTGCCCTGGGTGAGCTTCCCGAACCGCTCCCACGCCCCGTCGGGCAGGTGCTCCTCCGCGAGCACGCCCCGCTCGATCTCCAGGGCCTCGCCGGTGGGCCACGCCATCGTGGGGCCGTACATCGGGCCGGTGGGGACGTCGTCGACGAGAAGATCGCCCCGGCGCGGGCCGGGGCCCCGGTACGCGAGCACCCGGTTGAAGAGCACCGACTGGTAGGCGGACAACGCGAACTTGAGCTGGGAGAACGGCAGCCGCGGTCCGGCGCCCCGGAGGATCGCCGACCCGTCGACGGCGGCGCGGCCGCCCACCCGCTGCACGCCGTAGTAGTTCGGCATCCCCAGGGGGGTGAGCTCGGCGAGGCGGGCGCGGGCTCGGGCCACGTCCCCGCCGCGCACCCGGACGGTGAACCGGTTGCCGAGGAGCTGGCCGATCCGGAGGCGCTTGCGGGTCTGGTCCGACGCCACCACGCGCATGCCCGCCGGCAGGGTGGGCACGCCCTTCGCGAGCTGGATCGTGAAGTCCTGTACCGTCCGCGCGTCCCGGTCCTTCATGCCGGCGTAGCCGATCTCGTTGGCGGGGCGACCGGTGGCCTTGGCCAGGGCCTCGACGACCTCCAGCGTGCCCACGCCGACCTTCTCGATCCGGAGCCACAGGTGCTCGCCGACGCCATCGGGGGCGACCTCGGGGAGCTCCTCGACCAGGAAGTCCTCGGGGGTGGTCTTCCAGACGCCGCCGGCGGGGGGGCCGTGGGTCCAGCGGGGTAGGTCGGTGGAGGTGGTGTAGCCGCGCACGCGAGGGACTATCCTTCAGCTCCGAACAGCGTCCGGCAGTCGGCGAGCACCGCCGCCGGGTCGGCCCCCAGGCTCACCGCGCCGGCATGCCAGACCACCGCCATCCCCTCGGCGTCGAGGATGTACGCGTGGCGCAGCGGGTAGTCGGGGTCGTACGGGGAGACGGCGTCGTACCAGGCGGCGAGCACGTGGTCGGTGTCACTCCACAGGTCGTAGGCGTACCCCATGGTCTCCGCCCACGCGGCGTTGGCCGCCGGGTCCGACCAGCCGACGCCGACGATGGGGATCCCGAGGGCGTCGAAGTCGCTCTGGAGGTCGCGGTACCCGCAACCGTCGCTCGTTCACGTCGAGCCGTCGGCCTCGCGGAAGAACCACACCACGGTCGGGTGGCCCACGAGCCACTCAGCCGTGCGCGCCGCGCCGGTCTGGTCGAGCACGGCGAACGTGGGTGGGGCCAGGGGCGGGTCGATCACGACGCCGACCAGGCCGTCGGTGTCGGTGGTTTCGGTGTCGGTCGTGTCGGTGGGGTCGGTCGTGTCGGTGTCGGTCCGGGTGGTGTCGGAATCGGTCGGATCCGGCTGCGGGTCGTCGACGGTGGCGGCGGTTCCGTGCTCCGCGGGCGCACCGGTGCCCGTGCACGCCATCAGCAGAGTCAGCAGGGTCACCATGGGGGGATCATAGCGCGCGGGCGAGGCCCGCCCCTACTGGATCGTCACCGTGCCGTCGATGTTGTCCTCGCCGATCTCCGCGACCAGGTCCCACGCGGCGCTGGGGGGCAGGCGGTCGTTGCGGGTGACGATGAAGTCCCCCGTCACCGACTCGATCCCCGCGAGAGGCTGGATGTCGACGAGCGCGTCGTTGTCACGCAGATCCAGCGTGCCCACGGTCCGGAGGGGCTGGAGGGCCAGGACGGAGCTCAGGGCCGGGTTGCCGTCGAGGAGCAGGATGCCGGGCACGGCGGTGAGGTTGATGCCGGCCAGGGAGGCGAGTTGGTCGCCGTCGACGATCTCCAGCGAGCCCACCTCCCGGAGGGCCTCCAAACCGGTGAGCGACACGATCGCGTCGACCTCGTCCAGGTAGACCACCCCGCCGACCCGCCTCAGGGCGGCAAAGCCGCCCAGATCCCGCAGGCTCTCGCTGCCGTAGAGGGACAGGTCCTTCTCGATGTCGACCAGCGCTGGGAAGGAGAGGCTCGCCAAAGGCGGTGCGTACTGGATCGACACCGATCCCGCGTAGACCAGCTCCGGAGCCCGCACGCTGCGGAGGTCGGCGTTCGGCTCCACGGTCAGGCGGCCGCCGACCCGGCGCAGCGCGGGCAGGTCGACGTCGGTGAGCCCGTCCAGGGCCCGCAGCGTGAGCCGCCCCGTCACCGACTGGAGGCGCTCGAGGCCCGCCAGGGTGGCCAGGTTGGGGTCGTCGCGGACCACGAGGTTGCCGCCGACCGTGCACAAGCAGGACAGCGGCGAGAGGTCGCTCCAGTCGGCGTCCGCGATGGTGAGGCTGCCGTCCACCCCGTTGAAGTCGGCACAGAAGGCGCTCGCGAGCGCGATGTCGGACACGATCAGGTCCCCCGGGAACGGGCGGGGGGCGTCGCAGGGGTCGCTCTCCGGGAGGGCGGGAGTGACCGCCACCACCGCGCGGTCGACGGCGCGCTCGGGCGCGTAGACGGCGGGCTCGCCCAGGGCGGCCTCGGAGGGGGTTTGTGCCACGCAGGCGAGGAGAAGGAGCATGGGGCAGGTTCGGACGAGGGTGAAGAGGGTTGAGGTTGTCCTCAGGTGGCGACGGGCTGGTCCGAGCAGAGGGCGGCGAGGCGTCCATGAGCCAGCAGGACCATGTGGAGAACTTGCCGGCCACGGCCTACGAACCCGCCTCGCCGCCGCGCCGCCCCCGGCTCGGCGACCTCCTCGTGGAGGTGGGACTGCTCACGCCGGCGCAGGTGGTGGCGGTGGCGGCGTACCAGCAGCACCACGCGGTGCGCTTCGGGACGGCGTGCGTGACCCTCGGGTTCCTCTCGGAGTCGGACCTGGAGTCCAACCTCGCCAGGCAGCTGGGGCTCGCCGTCTGCGACGTCGAGTCGGTGGACCCGTCGGCGGAGGTGCTCTCGCTGCTGCCCGAGGCGGTCGTGCGCCTGCATGAGGTGATCCCGCTCGCCCTCGATGGCGAGGTCCTGGTGGTCGGGATGGTCGACCCCGCCGACCACGACGCCGTCGACGCGGCGATGTTCGCGAGTGGGATCCGCCGGATCGAGCGGCGGCTCGTCACCCAGACCACCTTCAACCGATTCCTGGCGACGCGCTTCGCCACGATGGCCATCCTCGGAAAGCTCGGGGCCGACTCGCCGATCGCGGTGCGGTCGGCGTCGGGCGCCGACGGCGAGGCCGTGGTGGTGCGCCTGGTCAACTACCTGCTGGAGCAGGCGTGCCACAAGCGTGCCAGCGACATCCACATCGAGCCGTACGACGCCTTCGTCCGGGTCCGCTACCGGGTCGACGGCGCGCTGTACACCGCCCTCACCCCGCCGCCGCGCCATCACGCCCCGATGGTCTCGCGCATCAAGATCATGGCGGGGATGGACATCTCCAAGAAGCGGGAGCCCCAGGACGGACATCTGACGTACACGGTGGGCGAAGAGCTGCATCACTTTCGCGTCTCCACCCTGCCGACCGCGTACGGTGAGAAGTGCGTGATGCGGCTGCTCAAGAAGGAGGCGCACCTCTCCGACGTGGGGCGGCTGGGGCTGACCCCGGGCCAGCTGTCGGAGCTCAAGCGGGTGGCCCGCCTGCCCCAGGGCCTGATCCTGGTCACCGGCCCCACGGGGTCGGGGAAGACCACCACGGTCCACGCGTGCATCAACTACGTCAATGACCCCGAGATCAACATCGTCACCATCGAGGACCCGGTCGAAGAGACCATCCTCGGGGTGAATCACGTCCAGGTCGCGGAGAAGGGCGGGGTGACCTTCGCCTCGGCGCTGCGATCGATCCTCCGTCAGGACCCGGACGTGGTGTTCGTCGGCGAGATGCGCGATCCCGAGGTGAGCGCGATCGCGGTGCGCGCCGCCCAGACCGGGCACCTCGTACTGTCGACGCTGCATACCAACGGGATCGTCGAGACCTTCAGTCGCCTCGCGGACCTGGGCGTCGAGCGGTTCCTGCTCGCCAACGCGATCCAGCTCGTCATCGCCCAGCGGTTGGTGCGGAAGCTCTGCCCCCGGTGCGCCCGTGCCGAACCCATCTCCGCCGGGGTGGCCCAGGAGTACCGGCTCACCGAGCGCCAGGTCGCGTCGGCCTTCCACCGGGTGCCCGTCGGCTGCGGCGCCTGCCTGGAGACGGGATACCGCGGGCGGCTGGCCCTCTACGAACTGCTCGTCCCCGTCCAGGCGGTGCGTGACGTGCTCCGCAGGGGTGGCGACGAGACCGAGCTGCGCGCGGTCCTCGAACCCTGCGTCGACCCCTGGCTGCTCGACTCGGGCGTGATCCACGCGCTGGCCGGGGTGACGTCGTTCAACGAGGTGCGGAGGGTGGCCGGGGCGCCGGGGAGCTGATCCGATCGCCTCGCCGGCGGGCCCGTGGCGAGGAGGTGTATGCTTCGAGTGGAGGGTTCATGCTCCTACTCCTCGTGCTTGCCTGCGCCGAACCTCCGGGCGAAGGCGCGGTGCCCGGCGACTGTGTCGACCGTGCCGACAACGACGAGGACGGGCTCTTCGATTGCGCCGACCCCGGATGTGGCGGGTCCCCGGACTGCCTCGCTGAGACGGACGCCGACACCGACGCGGACAGCGATTCCGATGCCGATGCGGACGCCGACACCGACGCGGACGGTGACACCGACGCCGACGGGGACACCGACGCCGACGGCGATTCCGACGCGGACGCCGACGTCGAGCCCGGCCCCGCCGCCCGCTGGTCGGGGGAGCTCGAGGCCTCCGACGGCATCGCCCTGACGGGTCCGCGGTATGGAGACTACGCCGGGGACGGCCTCACCGGAGGCGGGGATGTCACGGGCGATGGCGTGGGGGACCTCGTGGTCGGCGCACCCTCGTCCCGGGTTGGCGCCGAGTACGGCGGGGCGGTGTTCGTCGTCCCCGGGCCGATCACCGGTGACGAGGTGCTGGGTGACCGCGGGGCGACCCTCTCGGGGACCACGGCGGATGGCCGGGTCGGGTACGTCCCGGTGATCGCGGGCGACCTCGACGGCGACGGCGCGAACGACCTCATCCTGGCCCAGCCCGGCATCGATCCCGAGTCCAACGGCAGCTCCGTGGGCGCGGTGTGGTTGATGAGCGGCCCGATCACTGCCGACCGGGACGTCGAGGACGGCATCGGACCCTGGACGGGCGAGAACAGCGGCGCGGCCGCGGGGGCGGGGGTCGCCGCGGTCGGGGACCAGGACGGGGATGGGCGCGACGACATCGTGGTCAGCGCCCCCGGGACCGACACCTACGTGGACAATGGCGGCGCCTTCTACCTGTTGCCCGGTCCGGCCGACGCGCCCGACAGCCTCGCCGACGCCGCCGCCCGGGTCTACGGCGACACCTACGGGATGCGCCTGGGTCGCTCGGTCACCAACATCGGCGACGTAGACGCGGACGGCCTCGCCGACGTCGCCGTCGGGCTGTACGGCTACGCGCTGGGGACCCAGGCGGCGATGTACGTGTTCCACGGCCCGCTCGACGCCACCGGGGTGGCGTCCGACCTCGTGGGCGCCTCCCTCCTCGGCAACGCCACCACCACCCAGTTCGGCGTATGGGCGCAGAACGCGGCGGGGGTCGGGGACATCGACGCGGACGGGTACGACGACCTCACCGTGTCGGCGCCCGACTACGTGGTCGACGACTACCAGCGCGGCGCCGCATGGCTGGTCAGCGGGGTCACACTGTCGGGGGACGTGAGCCTCGTGCTGGCGCAGGCGAGCTTCTACGGGGTCGACACCTACCAGGAGTTCGGCCAATCGGTGGCGCACACCGGCGACCTCGACGGCGACGGCGAGGCCGATCTCGCCGTGGGAGCCCGCGGCGACGACCGCTACGCCGACGACGCAGGGGCGGTCTACCTGTTCTACGGGCCACTCTCGGGGACGCGGGACAGCACCGAGGCCGACGCGGGCATCTTCGGCGCGTCGCGGAGCGGGCTCGTGGGGTCGGCCCAGGCGCCGCGGGGCGACTACACCGGCGACGGCATCGTGGACCTCGTCTTCGGGGCGCCCCAGGAAACCGGGGAGGCGGAGTACGCCGGCGTGGTGTGGGTCATGGAGGGGGCGCCGCCCTAAGCTGGAGCGGCACCCTCCGAATCCTGCTCCAGCACCACCTTCCCGAACACCTCCCGGCGCTCCAGCAGGGCGTGGCCCTCGCCGATCCGCCCCATGGGCAGCACCGCGTGGATTACGGGCCGGATCGCGCCTGCGCCCACCGCCGCCCAGGCGTCGAGCATGTCCGTCGAGGTGCCCATCGTCGAGCCGAGCAGGGTCTGCTGCTTGAAGAACAACGCGCGCAGGTTCAGCGCGACCTCGGGTCCGGTGGTGGCCCCGCAGGTGACCAGGCGGCCTCCCCACGCGAGGGCGCGGGTGGAGGCGTTCCACGTCTCGGCGCCCACGCTGTCGACGACCACGTCCACGTCGCGCAGGCCCCCGCGTACGCCCACCTGGTCGTAGCTCCAGGCGGTCGCCCCGAGCGCCGCGAGCCGGGCGCGTTTGTCGAGCGAGCTGGCGGTGGCGTGCACCTCGCACCCCAGCATCCGCGCGATCTGCACCGCCATCACCCCCACCCCGCTGCCGCCCGCCTGCACCAGGACTCGCTCACCGCGCCGCGCCTCGGCCCGCCGGACCAGCATGTGCCAGGCCGTGAGCAGGGTCAGGGGCAGCGCGGCGGCCTCGGCGCTGGTCAGCGCGTCGGGGACCGGCAACAACTGCCAGCGGGGCACCACCACCTCGGTGGCGCAGCCGCCATCCGCGGACTCGCCGCGGATCCGGAACCGGGCGCAACGGTTCTGGCGCCCGGCCAGGCAGACAGGGCAGGTGCCGCAGCCCCAGGAGGGGTGCAACGCCCACCGTCGGCCCTCGGCCTCGCCCACCACGTCGCTCCCAGGCACCCGGGGCAGGTGGAAGTCGTGACCGGGCACCCCGCGTCTCACCCACACGTCGAGGTGGTTGAGCGCGACGTGCGTGACGTGGAGACGCACCTCGTCGGGGCCCGGCTCCGGTGCGGCCACGGTCTCGACTTGGAGCACCTCCGGGCCGCCGTGGGCACGGATGACGATCGCGCGGCGGGACGGGGGGGGTGACACGGGAGCGGTCAACGTACCCCGGGCGCGTGCCGGAACAGGAATTGACGGCTACGTCTGCGACCAGATGCACGCGTCCGTCCCGTGAGCCGCACCAGCGGCGTTGGTCCTCTCGGCATTGTGCGCCGGGTCCTCGCGGCGCGCCGCGGCGACGTGCGAGCGATGCAGGACCTCTACCACCTGCGGAGCGTGCTCACCTTCGTGGCGATCTTCGCCGCCACGATCGGCGCGCCGGGCCTGCTGTTGGCCTACTACGGCATCGTCGGCATCCGGGCGGACGAGCTGGCCTCGGCGGCCGCGCTGCAGCGGCAGGCCGAGGCCGCCGCGACCGAGCTGCGCATGCGGGTCGAGGCCGAGTTCCAGGACTTCGAGGACCGCACCAACAACCGGTTGAAGAGCGGCAAGTCGGTGTACGGGGGGTTGCCCGAGCTGTCGGAGGCCCTGCGCGTGGTGTACCGCTTCGACGAAGACGGGGAGCTGTCCGCGCCCCTCGCCGAGTCGGATGTGGTGCCGGCGGAGGACCAGATCTTCTTCTGGTACACCGCATACCGGGATGCGGCCGCCGCGGAGGCGGGGGCGTCGGCGCCGACACGGACGGGGAGCGAAGCGGCGCGGGAGTACCTCCGGGCGGCATCCCTCTATGGGGCCGCGGCGCGGGGCGCGGCGCGGGAGTCGGACCGCGCGGTGCTGCTCTACTACCGGGCGCGGTCCCTCGACGCGGGGGGGGATGCCGGCAAAGCCGAGGCGCTGTACCGGGAGATCCTCCTCCGGTCACCCAACGTCCGCGAGCTGGCCGGCTACCGCCTCGGCGACCTCTGCCGGCTCAAGCTCGGTCAGATGTCCATGCTCCGAGACCCGGCGGCCGGGCAGGACCAACTGCGCGCGTTGATCGGCGACCTTCTTCAGGGAACGTGGCGGCTCGGCAGGCGGGGAGAGCCCGCGGTGGCGCTCCTCGCCCTGGACATGCTCTCGGCGGTCGCCCCCTCGGGGTGGGTCTCCACCACCCGCGGCGCGATCGAGGACCGTTCGGCGCAGCTCTTCTGGGCGGGCCAGCTCTGGGGCGAGCTGCGGAGCCTGGGCGCCAAGGGCCGGCTCTTCCGCAGCGAGCCCGGCGACTTCTCCTACCACCGCACCGAGAGCGCGCTGTGGGCGCTGACCTGGACGGAGCGGGAGCAGTACGCCTTCGCGCTCGCCCTTCCGGCCATCCAGGGCCGGGTCGAGGAGCTCGCCGACTCCGTCGCCGGGTCGCGCGCCGACATCGCGCTCGGCCTCATCCCCCCCGACGGGGCGGCGCGTCCGGACCAGATCGATCGGCAGAGCCTCGCCCCGTGGCTGAGCGGCTGGTCGATCTCGGTGTACCCCCGCGACGCTGGCGCCCTCGACGCCCGACGCGCTGACGAGCGGCGGCGGGGGCTCAGCATCATCGGCCTGTCGGTGTTGATGATCCTGGTCGGCGCCGGTCTCTCCGCGAGCCTCGTCCAACGCGAGCTCGAAGCGGCGCGCGACAAGTCGGACTTCGCGGCCCACGTCTCGCACGAGCTGCGCTCGCCCATCACCCAGATCCGGCTGAAGGCGGAGGCCCTGCAGCTGGGTCTCGCCCCCGACGACGCCAGCCGCACCCGGCACTACGACGTGATCGTCCGGGAGGCGGAGCGGCTGTCCCGGCTCGTGGACAACGTCCTCGACTTCGCCGCCATCGAGCGTGGCCGCAAGAAGTACACCTTCCGACTGGGAGATCTCGGTGCCACCGTCCAGCGCACGGTCGAGTCGGCGCGGGTGGGCATGGAGATGCGCGGGATGGTGGTGGAGTTGGAGCTTCCCGAGGACCTCTCACCGATCTGGCACGATCCGGACGCGGTTTCCCAG
>JAYVAS010000622.1:0-14296 GCA_043750895.1 Pseudomonadota bacterium | reverse complement strand
GGCTCACCGATGTATCGGACCTTGCCGATGGCCATCGCAGTCTCGTCCTGGGCGACGGGAATAACCCCATACTTCTTCGGCAGTTCTTCACCCATGGCGTACCCGACCACCCCGGGCAACGCGACAGCCGCCGATACATCGATGTGCAGTATCCGGGCGTGTGCGTGGGTGGACCGCACAAACTTGCCGTACACCATGCGTGGGAGCTTCAAATCGTCCGTGTACACGGCAGCACCCACGATTCGTGAGCGGCCATCGATCTTACGCTCCGCACGACCGAGTACCCCGCCCTCCGCCGGCTCGCCGGAGTGTGTAGGGTACATCGCCCAGTCGGGCCTGTTCTCGCCGTCGCTCATGGCCTTCGCTCCCGCCCGGCAGCGGCCACTTCACGAGCCGCGGCGATGATCTTGGTGTAGCCGGTGCAACGGCAGATGTTGGAGCCGAGCGCGTTTCGCAGCGTCGGCTCGTCGGGGTGGGGGTTCTCTTCGAGCAGGGACACCAACGTCATGACGATGCCCGGCGTGCAGTAGCCGCACTGGGACGCGACGTGCTTGTCGAACGCGGCCTGCACGGGGTGCAGTTGGCCGTTCTGAGCCACGCCTTCGATGGTGCGGACCGCGGCCCCCTGGGCTTCGGCGGCGAGCGTGATGCAGGCCAGCACCGGGACGTCATCGACCAGGACGGTGCAGGCACCGCAGTCGCCGACGTCACAGCCGTGTTTGGAGCCGGTGAGGTCCAGGTCTTCCCGGAGGAAGTCGAGCAGGGACCGGTTGACGGGGATGAGACGGCGACAGGCATCGCCGTTCACGGTGAGGGAGAGGATGACCTCAGCGGGCATCCGCGGGCTTATCGTACGACCAGTGGGATCGCCCACCTCTCCATGAATGCGGCCAGGACGGAAGCCCCGGGCTACCGGGTGGGGCATGTCCCGCCTCTCCGCGCTCGAGCTCTTCTCCGGAATCGGCGGGTTCGCCGCCGCCCAGCCGGAGCTCGACATCCGACTGGCCGTCGAGCAGTCCCGGGTGGCGGCCGCGGTCTACACCGCGAACTTCGCGCACCCCGTCCTCTCCTACAACCTCGACCACGTCACGCCGGCCCGTCTCGCGGCGGTGAACGCGGATCTGTGGTGGATGTCCCCCCCGTGCCAGCCGTTCACCCGGCGCGGGCGGCAGGCCGACCTGGACGACCCCCGCACCCGTGCCTTCACGGCGGTCGTGACGGCGATTGCGGAGGTAAAACCTCGGCTCGTCGCGATGGAGAACGTGCCGGAGTTCAACGGGTCGCGGGCGTGGGTGTTGTTGCGGGAGGCGCTGGGCCGTGCGGGCTACCGGGTCCGCGAGCACCTCGTGTGCCCCACCGAGTGGCGCCTGCCCAACCGGCGCCGCCGGTACTACCTCGTGGGCAGCGTGGGGGATCTCCCGGGCGAAGGGCCCCGGCCGAAGCCTCGCCGGCTCCCGGATCTGGTGCTCCCCTTCGACCCGGACCTGGCGGTCCCCGACGGCACCCTGAAGAGCTACCGGCACGCGATTCACGTAGTGGACGCCGAGAACCCCGAGGCCATCACCAACTGCTTCACCGCCGCCTACGGGCGCTCGCTCGTGCGCTCCGGCTCCTACCTGCTGCAGGGGGGCCGGGTCCGCCACTTCGCCCCCCGTGAGGTGGCGCGCCTGCTTGGCTTTCCCGACACCTTCGTGCTCCCCACCGTCCGGGCCGAGGCGTGGTCGTTGTTAGGCAACAGCCTGCACGTGGAGGTGGTGCGGTCCGTGGTCGGGACCCTCGCGCCGCGGGTGTCCACGCGGGCGAGCGTCCCCAAGCGGAAGAAGGCGGCGGACGGCGCGGACTGAGCTCGGCGCTCAGCGTCCGAGCCGCTCTCGCATCAGGGCGGGCGTCGGGCGCGGCACCTCGGTGCCGTCTACCCAGATCCCCGGGGCGCCCGTGACCAACTCGAAGGGCACGTCGTTCCGAACGCACCAGAGCATGACCCGCGCCGACTCGCCGTCGTGCCCGTCGCGGACGATGCGCACGCGCGCGCCGGGCGTCGACTGGACCGGTCGGTCCACCCGGGCCCGGCCGCCGCCGACCGCGATCTTCCGCACGTCCTCGGAGCGACCGAGGCCGATCGCCTCCTCGAAGACCGACTTGAGGCCCATGGTCAGTGGAGCTTGACGTATTCGAACTCGACCGGCTGGCCGTTGATGCCCTTCCGGGGCGCGGCGATCCAGTTGGCCATCTTGCCGGGCTCGGTGACGGGGTGCATCAGCGAGGCGACGTAGGCGCGGTCGGCCTCGGAGGGGAGCCAGTCGCCCTGGCGGGCGGCGTACTCGGTGTGCGAGATCAGGTTGCCCGCGGTGTCGAACTCGTGGGCCGCGTAGATGCCCTGGCGCCGGAAGAAGCGGGAGCTGGGGAGCGCGATGCGGTGATGGGAGCCTTCCTCCTCCAACGCGGCGTTCCAGCGCTTGACCACCCGCTCGCAGTCCTTGATGTAGGCCTGGCGGAGCACGTCGTTCATGGCGTTGCGGAGCGGGACCTCCTCGTCGGTGAGGCGGCCGTTCTTCACCGTGGGGAGGCGGTAGATCTGGTTGAGTGCGGTGTGCTCGGTGTAGTCCTTCGTTTCGGCCCAGCGGCCCTTCAGCCCGGCGCCGAAGAAATCGGCGGCGTTGGTGGACACCTCGGAGCCGAAGAGGTCGAGGGAGTAGCAGAACCAGTGGTTGATCCACTTCTGGACGGTGGGGATGTCGATCCCGCCCAGCGAGCGGGCGTTGCCGTCCTTGGCCTCCTTCTCGAGCTGCGCCCCACGACGGAGCACCCGCTCCAGCCCGAGCTCGCCGACCGAGAGGTGGTGGGCCTCCTCGGTGAGCATGAACTTGCACGTGCGCGAGAGGGGATCGAAGCCGGACTCGGCGAGCGCGCCCAGCTGGTACTTCCCGTCGCGGTCGGTGAACATCGTGAAGCAGAAGAAGGTGAGCCAGTCCGGGCAGGGCTGGTTGAAGGCGTCGAGGATCCGGGGCTTGTCCGGGTCCCCGGCGCGGCGGGCGAGCAGGTCGTCGGCCTCGTCGCGGCCGTCCTTCCCGAAGTGGGCGTGGAGCAGGTAGACCATGGCCCAGAGGTGGCGGCCCTCCTCGACGTTCACCTGGAAGAGGTTGCGCATGTCCATCAGGGACGGGGCGGTCGCGCCCAGCCACCGCTGCTGTTCCACCGAGGCGGGCTCGGTGTCGGCCTGGGTGACGATGATGCGCCGGAGGATGTTGCGATACTCCCCAGGTACTTCCTGCCACACCGGCTCACCGGCGTGGTCCCCGGCGGGGATGCGGCGATCCGGCTCGGGATCGGTGAGGAAGATGCCCCAGCGGTACTCCGGCATCTTGACGTAGCCGAACTGCGCCCAGCCGCCCGGCTCGGTCGAGACCGCGGTGCGGAGGTAGGTCTCCTTCTGCTGGTAGCCCTCGGGACCGACCGCCTTCCACCAGTCCAGGTAGGCGGGCTGCCACTTCTCGAGCGCGCGCTGCAGGCGCTTGTCGGACGAGAGGTTGACGTTGTTCGGGATCAGATCGTCGTAGTTGATGCCAGACATCAAGTCCTCCGGTAGTCGAAGATGGGACGCTCGGGGGCTCCGAACATCTTGAGGGCGCCCCGGGTACCCACGGCGTTGGGGCGCTGAAAGATCCAGTTCTGCCAGGCGGTGAGCCGGCCGTAGATTTTGGTGTCCGCCGATTCGGCGCCGCCGAAGCGGAGGTTCTGCTCCATGCCAGTGAGGGCGTCCGGCGAGAGGGACGCGCGCTCCTCGATGGCGATCCGCACCTCGTCTTCCCAGTCGATCTCGTCGGGGGCCGAGGTGACCAGCTCGAGCTCGTTCGTGGTCTCGGCGTCGAGGGGCTCGCCGTGGGTGAGGACCTCGGTGATCCGCGCCGCGTCGCCGGGGAAGCGGGACCCGAGCCGCGTCTGGCCGGACGCCATCGGGAAACGGCCCCCGCTCACGGCGGTGGGCTGGACGGCGTTCTTGGCGGCGTCGTCCATGAGCATGAAGGAGCGGTCGGCGCCCAGGACGAGCTCGAAGAGGCTGCCGGCGAAGCAGTTGCCCGGCTCGATGATGGCGAAGAGGGACTTCGCCATGTTGTCGTACCGACGCAGGGTGCGGGCCTGGAACAGGCGCACCTCGCGGTTGAACCAGGTGTCGGCGTCGAGCGCGGCGTCGTGCGCGAGGACGGCCGCCGGGTCCCCCTCGGTCTTGACCAGGATGAGCCCGATGTCGAGGTAGTTCACGCGCAGCCGCAGCAGCGCGTCGTCGAGCTCGCGCCAGGCGCGCAGCGCCCAGGTCTCGGCGTCCTGGCGCGGAGCGGCGTCCGGCCCACGCATGGTGAGGCGGGCGACCCGGGTCTCGAGGTCGAGGTCGACGGTGACGTAGCGGTAGCGGATCTGCTCGGCGGTGATGGTGCGTTCGAGGTCGGGCAGGAGGACCCCGGACTGGGCGCGGGGACCGGCCTTGGCGACCAGGGCCTCGACCCGCTTCGCGACGCCTTCGTTCCACTTGGAGCGGGTGTAGGCGGCGTCCACGAACCGGTACTTCACCGCGTCGCGGGCCTTGAAGCCCTCGGCCTTGGTGCAGAACACGTCGGCCATGTCGCGACGGACCTTCCGTTTGTCGGTCAGGCGGGTGAGCCCGCCCGTGCCGGGGAGGACGCCGAGCAGCGGGACCTCGGGGAGGGAGACGGCGGAGTTGCCGTCGTCGATCAGGTAGATCTCCTCACAAGCCATGGCGAGCTCGTAGCCACCGCCGGAGGCGGTGCCGTTGAGCGCGGCGACCCAGGTCTGACCCGAGTGGTGGCTGGCGTCCTCGATGCCGCAGCGGGTCTCGTTGGTGAACTTGCAGAAGTTCACCTTGAACGCATGGGACGCACTTGCCAGCATGCGAATGTTGGCGCCGGCGCAAAAGATCTTGTCGTAGCCGCCGGTGAGGACGACCACCCGGACTTCGGGGTGTTCGAAGCGGAGCCGCTGCACCGCGTCGGCGAGCTCGACGTCGACGCCGAAGTCGTAGCTGTTGAGCTTGAGCTCGTAGGCGCCCTCCCACATCGGCCGGTCTTCCTGGATGCGCATCGTCAACGTGGCGACGGCGCCGTCCACCTTCAGGCCCCAGTGGAGGTAGCGCGAAGGGTGGGTGTCGAACGAAACCGGAGGGTGGATCGCGTCGGCCATGAAACAAGCTCTCGGGAGGATGACATGCAGTATACTACCGCGCCATCGGTTGTCCAACCGAGGAGACTGCACTATAGTGCATGGGATGACGTTGCTTCTCCGCCTCGGGGCCCGGGTTCGGGCGCGGCGTAACGAACTTGGATGGACGCAGGCGGATCTTGCCCGTCGCGCCGGCCTCTCGGCTCGGTTCCTGGTGGATCTCGAGAAGGGGGAGGGGAACATCAGCGTGGTGCGCCTCGCCGAGATCGCCGAGGCCCTCGGGGTCTCTCTGGCCACCCTGGTCGGGGGGCTGGGCCCGGTGCGGGACCTCGCCGACACGCTGGCGGGGCTCGATCCGACCGGCGCGCGCCGGGCCGCGCGGGCGGCGGGGGCCACCGGAAAGGTGGCGTTGGTGGGGCTGCGCGGTGCTGGGAAGAGCACGGTCGGGGCGCGGCTCGCCGCGCGGCTGGGCGTGCGCTTCGTCGAGGTGGACGCCGAGGTCGAGCAGCAGGCGGGGATGCGCCTCGGCGAGATCTTCGAGTACCACGGGGCCGGCCGGTACCGGGAGCTGGAGCGAGAGGTGCTGTTGCGCCTGCTCGACCTGCCCGACCGGCTGGTGCTCGCCACGGGGGGATCGGTGGTCACCGCGGCCGACACCTGGGCCGATCTGCGTCGCGCGGCGCGGACGGCCTGGCTGCGCGCCTCGCCGGCTGCCCACCTGGGGCGCGTCGAGGCCCAGGGGGACGTGCGGCCGATGCGGGGTCGCGCCGACGCCCTCGCGGAGCTCCAGGCCATCCTCACCGCCCGCGAGCCGCTCTACGCCCTGGCCGATCGGGCCTTCCCCACCGACGGGCACTCGGTGGAGGCGGTGGTGGACGCGGTGGCGCTGTGGGTGGGCGGCGACGACTGACGGGGGCGCCGCGGTTCACTTTCGCGTTCAGCCCGTCGTCGTTCAGCTAAGCCCGAAAAAGCGCCGGATACGATCGAGGATCTGGCGCTCTTCGACCGCCATGCGCCGGATCCGCGCCTGTTCGTCCAGACCCTCCCGGATGCCGATGAGCTCCACCCGCCGCGCGGCCAGGATGCTGGAGAGCACGGCGGCGAGCGGCGGTCGGTCGGTGAGCACCTGCTGGAAGGCGTCTTTGTCCAGGCGGTAGCAGATGACCGGAGAGAGCGCGACGACGCTCGCCAGGCGCGGCTCACCGGTCATGAGCCCCATCTCCCCGAAGAAGTCCGGCGCCTCCAACCGACGCACCACGCGGGGTTCGGCGCCGTCCACGGTGGTGCGTACCTCCACGGTGCCGCTGTGAATCAGGTAGAGCCAGTGCGCGGTGGCACCCTGGCGGGTGATGGTCTCGCCGGTGTCGAAGGGGGAGAACACGAGGCGCTTCGAGAGGTGGTCCAGCTCGTCGTCGGTGAGGGACCGGAACAGGTCCACGGCGTGGAGGGTGTCCAGGCCCCGGCGCCGGCGCCGCTCCTGGCGCTGCCCGACACCGTCAGCGTCCTCGGTGTGGTGGAAGGTGGTCGTCGACGGGCGCGCGAGGGGGATGCCGGCGCGGCGTAGCGCTGCGTGCACGCGACCCCGCACGATGGAGTCGGTGGGGACGTCTCGGGCGAGGTCGGTGAGCCAGTACCGGACGGCGTAGACGGCGTACGACTCCCGGTGGTCACGGGCGAGGTCCTGACACACGCAGTCGGGGGGTGGGTCGGCGGCGATCTCCGGAATCGGCGCGGTGCGCAACGCGTCCTCCACCACCTGGACGACCCTGGACGGGGCGAAGCGGAAGTCCACGTTGACCAGCACCCACTGGCGATGCGGAACGACGTGTCCGTCCCGCTGGCCGAGCAGCGTGAATTGGCTCGAGAGCAGCACCGAGTTGGGGACGACGATGGTGTCCCAGTCGCGGGTCTCCAGCGTGGTGTGGCGCCACCGGATGCGGGCGACGCGCCCCTGCCGCCCGCCCTCGAGCTGAATCCAGTCGCCGACGCGGATGGAGCCTTCGAGCTGGAGGGCGAGCCCGCCGACGACGTTTCCCAGCGTGGATTGGAGGGAGACCGTGAGCACGACGCCGGCGATGGTCGAGGCGGCCAGCAGGGATGTGAAGTCGAGTCCCGCCGCGCCGAGGACGCCGACCGTCACGAAGAGGTAGGCGGCACCGGTGAGGAGGTCGGAGGTGAGGTCCACCACGCCGAGCCGGAGCGCCGGCAGGACCAGCTCGAAGAGCAGGAGGCCGACGAGTGACACCAGGCTCCATGCCTGCAGGAGGTCCACCGCGGTCTGCAGGTGGGGCCCGAGGCGCCCGTTCGCGACCGCAGTGACCAGCGCCGCGAGCAGGTAGAGCGCGTAGAGCAGGGCACTCCGACCGATCTGGGCGCGCCGCTTCGGGCGGAAGCGGTTCACCAGCCCCGCGACGATCACCAGCGCGACGAGCATCCCGAGGACCACCGGCGCCGAGCCGGCGTGGTCCAGGAACGCGTGCATCGTCATGCCGTCATCCGGCCGGCTGCAGCATCCGGGCGAACCGGTCTCCGCCCTCGCCTTCCTGGAACGCGCAGAAGATGACGCTGGCGCCGGTGACGCGCACCCCTTCTTTGGACTCCTCGACGGCGGTGATGCTCGCGAGGGGCAAGCGGGTCGGCCCCTCGGGTCCCAATCGCAGCAGCTCCTCCCCCCGGATCGCGCAGGCGACGTCTCCGGCCAGCGACTCCGCGTGGAACGCGTCGGGGACCTCACCCTCGCCGAGGAGCCCGGCGGCCCGCATGGGGAGCAGTAGCGCCGGCTCCACGCTGCCACCGTAGGCGAGATTGAACGGCGAGCTGTTCCGGCTGGCGTCGAAGATGGTGAGCGTCGACATCGTGACGCCGAAGACCCCCAACACGAAGAACACGAAGAGGATCCCGGCGTACAGGGCGAATCCGCAGCCCGGGATCTCCCGGCGGCCGGCTTCCAAGACGTGGCGGCGGTCTGCGGCTTCGGTCATGTGGCGCGGTTATCCCGGCGCATGCGTCCTCGTACTGCGTTGACCATCGCCGGATCGGACTCCGGCGGCGGAGCCGGGATCCAGGCCGATCTCAAGACCTTCCTGGACCACGGCGTGTACGGCATGAGCGTGGTCTGCGCGCTCACCGCCCAGAACACGCGCGCGGTGACCGGCGTGGTGGGGGTGGACCCGGCCTTCGTCGTGCGACAGCTCGAGGCGGTCTTCGCCGATCTGCCCGTGGACGCGGTGAAGATCGGGATGCTGGGCACGGCGGAGGTGACCCGCGCGGTGGCCGGCTTCCTGCGCGGTCGCGATGTCCCCATCGTGCTCGACCCGGTGATGGTGGCCAAGTCGGGAGACGCGCTGCTCGCGGCGGACGCGGTCGCGGCGCTGCGCGAGGAGCTGATCCCCCTCGCCACGGTGGTCACGCCCAATCACCCGGAGGCGGCGGCGCTCGGCACCTTCGGCGCCGCGGCGGTGCTGCTCAAGGACGGGCATGGCACCGGCGCGGACGTCGTCGACGTGTTGATCCAGGGCGCGCAGCGCCGGGAGTACCGCCATCCGCGGGTGGTGTCCGTCCACACCCACGGGACGGGCTGTACGCTCTCTTCGGCGATCACCGCGCGGCTCGCCCGGGGCGAGTCCCTGGACGCTGCCTGCGCGGGGGCGATCGCCTACGTGTCAGCCCTCATCGTCGGCAGCGCTGCCGGCGGGCTCGGCGGGGGGCACGGCCCACTGTTTCATGGTCTGATCGATCGCGTCCCGCGCGCTTGAGTAACGCTGGACCACTCCGCGCGGCTGGCACTCGGCCAGCGCCGGGTGGGTGACGAAGAGGTAGAGCGCGACGCCGGTACGGGTGTCGGTGAGCACGTAGTGGGCGGGCTCCCGAGGCTCGGGCAGGCCCACCAGCAGCTCACACTCGCGGGTACGCTCCGGATCCGCCCGCAGCTCGCCGCGGGGGTCGAGGGTGAACACGGTGGGCGGGCCGGAGGCGGCGAGCGCCCGGTCCCAGCCCGAGGCGAAGGGGGCGCCCTGAGCGTCCAAGGGGGGCGCGCCCGGCGACCACTCACGCATTGGGCGAGATGCGGATCACGTGGACGATCAGGCCGACCAGCAAGACCAGCGAGCCACCACCAACCAGCACGACGACGACCATGGGCAGGGACGTAACCGGGGTCCGTCTCAGCCGGCGGTGTCGGAGATGAACGCGGCGATACCGGCGCGCATCATCGACACGGCGATCGCGGCCATGAACACCGACATCACCTTCCCGAACGCCCGGCTGACGGCGTGGGGCACGAAGCGGGTGAGGCGCTGCGCGTTCTCGAGCATCAGGAAGGTGAGCAGGAGGTTCACCGCCAGCGAGACCAGCACCAGGGCCCGCCCGTGGGTGTCCGCGAGCACGAGGCAGGTCGCCATGGTGGCCGGCCCGACGATGAGGGGCACCCCAAGCGGCACCACACCGACGTCGTCGGCGACCTCGGCGGTCTTCCGCTCCTCCGTGGAGAAGAGCAGGTCGTAGATGGAGAGCACCAGCAGGATCAGGCCGCCGCCGACCCGAAGGTCGTTGACGGTGATGTCGAGCAGACGGAACAGAGCCTGGCCGGCGATCGTGATGAGCACCGCGGTCGCCAAAGCGGTGACCACCGCCTTCCGTCCCATAGAACGGGCGTCGCCGGAGGGCATGCCGTTGGTCATGGAAAGGTAGATGGGCAGCACGGTGAGCGAGCTCATCGCCACGAAGATCGGGACGAAGACCTGTTCGAACTCGGCGAGCATGGGACGTCCGTGGATTTGTGTGGCGGAGTTGGGCGTTATCCTGGGACCGCTCGTATCGAGTGCAGAGGTTCGCATGTTCGCCCTTCTCGTCTCCACCGCCTTCGCGATCGACCCCACCCACGCCGCGCTGCAACGGGTGCTGGACGCCCGGCTGTCCGGAGGCCGGGTCGACTACGCGGGGCTCAAGGCGGCGCCCGCCGAGCTCGACGCCTACCTCAAGGAGGTCGCGACCGCCGACCCCAACGCCATGTCCGCGGACGACCGCAAGGCCTTCTGGATCAACGCCTACAACGCGCTCACGCTCGATCTCGTCGCCGACAGCTACCCGATCAAGTCGATCATGGACCTGGACGGCGGCAAGGTCTGGGACACCCGCAAGTTCGCCGTCGCCGGCAAGCAGATGAGCCTCAACGACATCGAGCAGCGGACCCTGCGCCCGCTGGGGGACGCCCGCATCCACGCCGCGCTGAACTGCGCGTCCATCGGGTGCCCGCCGCTGGCCGCGAAGGTCTTCCTGGGGACGGGCCTCTCGGGGCAGCTCGACGCGGCCTCGAAGAAGTGGGTGGCGGGGACGAAGCTGGAGGGCGCCACCGCGAGCGTGAGCCAGATCTTCGACTGGTACGGGGACGACTTCGTCGCCAAGTACGGCGCGTCCCGGTTCGACATCCCGGGATTGGACGGCAAGGCCGAGGCCGCTGCGAACTTCATCGCGGTGTACGCGCCCGACAAGGCCGCCGCGCTCAAGGCGGGCGGCTACACGGTGACCTACGCGGCCTACGATTGGGGCCTCAACAAGCGGTGACGCGGGTGCTACGGTGGGGATGTGCTTGTCGTCCTCATCGCCTGTGCGCTTCCCCCTCCGCTGCTCATCTCGGACGCCGATGACGATGGCTACGTCGCGGGGCGGGGGGACTGTGATGACCACGACGAGGACGTGAATCCGGAGGCCGTGGAGGCCTGCAATGGTGTGGACGACGATTGCGACGGCGCCGTGGACGCCGGGGCGTGCGACGCGTGGTCGCCCTACGAGGACGTCCCCAGCGTGATCGGCGAGTCGGGCTTGGGGACCGTGCTGCGCGCCGGCCTGTTCGACGGCGACGCGGTGGACGACCTCCTCGCCACCGCGACCATCGGGAATAGCCCTGCGGTCTGCATCCTCGGCGGCACCCGGGTGGGGGCGGGCGTGGACCAGACCCTGTCCAGCGTGGCGAACTGCTGGGTCACCACGCCTTCGTTGGTTGGACCGGTGGTGATCTCGGCGGACCGGCTCGGCGTGGCCCTCCCGGTGGGGCAGGACGTCGCCGTCGTCGGGAGCGGGCAGAACCTGTGCGTGCTGGACCCGGCTTCGCCGGCCTACACGGTCGATGAAGCCGCCTATGGCTGCTTCGACACCACCCAGCTTCCCTCCGAGATTCAGACGGGGCTCCAGCTGACGCCGGCCGACGTGGACCGGGGCACCCTGGCCGGCGCGAGCGGGGTGTACCTTGGCATCATCGACCCGGTCGACTACCTCCGCGGCGCCCCTCCGCAGCCGGTGGTGGTGGAGTTCGTGGCCCGGGTCGACGCGGTGGAGAACGTCGGGGACGTCGACGGCGACGGGATGGAGGAGATCGGTGTCGCCGTCGATCGCCGCGCCTACCTCGTCCGCGGGGACTCCGACGTCACCGGTCCGGTCGAGCTGATCACGCCTTACTTCGTGGACGCCAGGGCCGCGGTCACCGCCGTGCGGGCGCTCGGGGACGTCGATGGCGACGGCACCGGCGAGTGGATGACCATGGGCGCCTCCGGGACCGAGATCTGGAGCCTGACGACGGCGTTTGCGCGGGTGACGGACGCGCTGGTGTCGGACCCGGCCGGTGACTTCAACGGCGACGGCCTGGCGGATCTCTGGACCGCCTACACCGCCAGCGGGGGGGAGCTCGAGGGCCGCCGCCTCGTGCTCGGGGGGGCCTGGGCGTCCGAGGTGACCGCGGAGCAGTCGGCGGATCTCACCCTCGCCGAGACGGGTGGGGGGTTCGGGGCCGCGGTGGCGGCGGCACCGGACCGGACGCCCGACGCCTACGCCGACGTGTGGATGTCGGCGCCGTCGTACTCGGAGGAGGACCTGCGCGGCCGGCTGTACCTGGTGGAGGGGTGGGGGCTGGACCGGAGGGAGTGAGCCGACCCGGCGAGCAGACCGCTAGTTCCCGTCCGCCGCCTGCCGCAGCCCCGCGGGGCACTCGGGCGCCGCGCTCACCCGGTAGTAGCCGATCTCGTCGGCCCAGATCTCGCCCTCGAAGGGCCACTCCCGCCAGCCCTTGCGGGCACGCTCTTCGCGCTTGACCGTGGTGGCCACGTCGGGCATCCGTCCGATCGCCGCCGCCTGCTCGTAGAGCAGCGTCTTCATCCGAAGGATGTCGATCGTGAACAGCTCACTGTTGGTGAGCATGTCGTTGAGCTCGTCCTGCTGGTACTGGAGGCGGGCCTTGATGCGCCCTCCCTCGTTGCGCACGAGCTGGTTGCGCCGCGCCATCACCGCGGTCCGCGCCCGTTCGGTGAAGGGGTTCGCGGCGGCGTTCTTCATCCGCGTCAGCTCTTCGTCGGCCGCCTTGACCGCGGCGATGGAGGCGCCGAAGCGGTCCTCCACGCTGAAGGGGCGCCAGAGCAGGGCCGGGAGGCCGCTCGTGTCGCCCGTCTCCCGGTACTTGCGGGCGGCTTCGAAGTTGTCCGACTCGCTCTTGCCCGACCAGCCCTTCAGCGACTCGTGGACCGACTTGTAGTGGGACTTGAACGCCTCGATCGCGTTGTTCGCCTCGGGGAACTTGCACATCATGAACATCGAGTAGATGCGCAGGAGGTCCGCTTCCGGGTAGTAGTAGTCGGTGAAGAAGGGGGTATCGAGGGACATCAACAGCCCCAGGGAGCCGTTCATGTCGTTGATGCGGAAGTGGGCCCAGGAGCGCTCGAACTGAGCCTGAGGCCAGAAGTCGCTGCCGCGGGACACCGCCGCGTAGGACTGGATCGCCTTCGCGAAATTGCCGGTGGCGTAGTAGCTGCGGCCGAGGTTCAACCAGAGCATGTCGAGGAAACGCTGGTCCTTGGAGCGGGCGGTCTTCTGGGCGTCCAGCAGCGGGGTGAGGGCGTCCTCGGGGCGTCCCTGCTGGTTCATCGCGATGCCCTCGAGGGAGCGGGCGTCCGGATAGAGGGGATCCCCCGGGCGGACCATCTTGAGCACGCCCAGCGCGAGTCCGTAGGACTCGGTCCGGACCGCCTCGCGAGCGGCCAGGAAGGCCATCTGGCCGCGCACGTCGTCGGTCTGTGCGAGGCCGACGTTCTTGGAGAAGGGCTCCTCGAGCACTGCCATGTCGCCGACCGCGTTGGCGAGCTCGATGGCCTTCGGGACCCGCGTGCCGATGAGGGTGGTGTCGATGGGGCCGGCGAGCGAGAACGCCCGCTCGTAGGCCAGGAGCGCTCCGTACTTGAGGTCCAGCTGGGCGAGGATGTCGCCGAGGATGGCGTTGGCCTCGCCGTGGTAGGCGGCCTGCGCCGGGTTTTCGAGGATGGTGACGAGCGCGTCGGCGGCGCGGGACTTCTGACCCGACGCCATCTGGGTCTCGTATTCGGCGAACACCTTGGCGTGGTCTTCGGGCTTGACGCCCTCGGGCACGGCGAGGGTGACGGGGGGAGGCGGCGTCTTTTCCGGTGCCTTGGCCGTCTTGGCCGCGTTGGCCGCGCCGGGCGCGCCGAGGAGGAACACGAGGCCGACGAGGGGAAGCGCGCGGAGCCTCACTTCGAAGACCCTCCGGTGTAGATCCCCACTCCGATCATGATGGCGGCGTTCTGCTTGAACGCGGTGGTCTGGCTCATCTTCCGGCGCTCGATCATCATGCTGTCCCGGAGCTCACCGCGGAGCACGAGGTTGTCGCCGATCCAGACGCGGGTGCCGACCCCGATGGGGATGGTGGGCGCGAGGGCCAGCGGGAACCCGCCAGTGCTGTCGTCGGGGATCAGCGACTGCTCGATGGTGAGGCCGGCCCCGGCGAGCAGGTAGACCTCGTGGTGCAGGATCTTCCGGCCGAAGAGGTTCATCTTCGCGTAGATGGGCGACCACTGGATGTCGGCCTGGACCGAGGAGAGGTACCGGTAGGCCTCGACGTCGACCCCGAAGGAGTCCAGCCAGAGCCAGCGTTCGGTCGGGAGGCCGTAGCCGCCCGCGAGCTGGACCTCGAGCCCGACCGTCTCGGAGAAGTTCGTGGTCCCGGAGAGGGCCAGGAGCGGCGCGGTGGTGAGGCCGTCGAAGGGCATCACGCCGAGGCCGGCCCCCAGCTCCAGCTTGCCGTCCTTGGTGTAGAGGACCCGCTGGACGACCTTGATGTCGGAGTTCT
>JAYVAS010000621.1:0-10386 GCA_043750895.1 Pseudomonadota bacterium | reverse complement strand
GGGGTCGACCCCGCGGCGGACGGCGGGCTGTTCACCGCGCTCGGGGTGACCGACGCGCGGATGGAACGGACGCTCGAGCTGGTGATCGACACCGCGCGGGCGCATCCGGAGCGCCTGACCGACCCCGACTGGCTCGCGCGCACCTTCGAGATGTGGACCTGGACCCCCGACCCGGCGGAGCCGAAGGTGAAACGCTGGTCGTTGGCGCCCCGTTCGATTCGCGTCACCCGCTACCTGACGGTCCAGGTGGAGGGGCGCGCGGCCCGGGAGGAGGCCTACGACCAGGCGCTGTGGGCCGACCCAGGGGCGGCCGCCCGGGGCCGGTACACCCGGCGACAGGTGATGGAGGGCGCGTGGCAGACCGGACCCGATGCCGGCGGGGCCCAGGCACTGGTGTGGCTGCCCGAGGGGGCGGTCCACGACGCGCTGATGCAGGGCTCGGTCGAGGTCCGCTTCCCTGACGGCCACACGACGGTCTACGGCGTGGACGTCCCCAACGGGATCGCCTACGTGCCGTCCAAGCGGGGCCGTGATCAGGACCGCTTCTGGTACTTCCGGCCGCTCCCGGGCGGGCCGCGCGGCTGGGGACAGCCCGGCCTCCCGGACGTCCAACTGCAAGCAGGCGTGACGGTGGCGGGCGACGTGTACAACCTCGGCCTGGGCAGACTGGTCCTCCTGGACCACCCCGACGGCGCTGGTGGGACCACCCTGCGCCTCGCCGTGCTCGCGGACAGCGGCGGCGCCTTCCAACCCAACCTGTGCCAGCTTGATTGGTACGGCGGCGCATTTCCGAGCCACGCGGCCCTGTACGCGGCCTGGAAGGCGCTCCCTGAGCACGTCGGGGCCAGGATCCTGGTGGTCCGCGAGTAGGGGCGCAGGCCCACCCGGAATTTCACCCCATTACACATCGGCGCCGTCGTCGGGGCGCCATGGCTAAGGCTTGGATGCCAACCCTCGGAGGCATCTGTGGACGAATTCAGGACCGAAGCACGACTCTGGCCGACTGGTGAACTGCTCGACCTCGGGGAGGACAGCAACAACACGACCGTCCCCTCCACCTTCACGCGCAATGCGGCGAGCAGCGTCGCGGCCCCGCCTGACGACGACATCTACGGCTTCCTCTTCTGGAACACCGGTCGTCACCTCACCACCAAGCGCCGGGTGCGTTGGAACTTCTCCATCGGTGGGTGGGGCGTGTGGACGGCGACCCGCTGGTACGGCCCCTCGGGCGGCGGGCCCGGCACCCCGCGGATCGCCACCCAGGCATTCTCGATCGGTGGGAACAGCGTCATGAGCGGCACCCCGATCGACGGTGGGGACAGCACCTTCGTGAACGGCCCCGGTGGCACCCCGGTCGCTTGGCCCTTCAGCGGAGACGACCACGTGATCGGCACCCAGTGGGGAGCAGCCACGGTGGCGGCGAAGGACCCGTACAGCGTGAGTTGGGCCAACTACGCCTTCGCCGGCTGGCTGCGCCTGGTCTACGGCGGGGACTCCGCGGGTGAGTTCGTCGAGACCGACGTCGTCAGCGGCGGCGGCAGCGACCCCCTCTCGTCCTTCGAGCACCTCCCCGGGGTCACGGTGACCGTTGGCATGGGGCAGAGCGCCGACCTCATCGCCGCATACGGCCAGGTCAGCCGCAAGCGCCCCTCGGTGCCCGGCCTCCGCGAGGAGCTCCCGCCCCTCGAGCGGGCCCCCAGCCCCTTCGACTTCATCGACTGGCGGGTGGACCCGAGCCCCGAGGACTGGCGCCGCCTCGCGACCCTGGTGGACCTCATCCGGCAGACCCGTCCCGGCGAGCAGGCCGCCGCCGGCGCGCCGAGCCTCGGCGGCATGTCGGTGACCGACCTGCGCCGCACGCTGACCAACGCCAAGGCCGAGTCCCGCCGGGTGGACGCGCTGGTGAAGTCGGTGGAGGCCGCGATCGCGCGGAAAGGCAAGTGAGCCCCGGCCGCGTGCTGCTCGTCGGCTACGAGGATCAGGACAACCTGGGCCTCCGGTACCTCGCGAGCCGGCTCGCGGCCGACGGGCACGAAGTGCGCATCGCCCGCTTCGGCGCCGACCCCGCGCCCCTGGTGGCCGAGGTCGGCGCGTGGCGTCCGACGGTGGTGGGCTTCTCGCTCATCTTCCAGTTCATGACGCACAGCTACGCCACGGTGATCCGCGCCGTGCGTGCCACCGGAGTGCCCCTCCACCTCACCGTGGGGGGCCACTACCCTTCCTTCTCGCCGGACGTGATGTTCGAGCTCGTGCCAGAGCTGGACAGCGTCGTGCGCTTCGAGGGCGAGGAGACGCTCGCCGAGCTGGTCGGCCACCTCCAGGCGGGGCGGGAGTGGCGTGCCAGCGCGGGCATCGCCTGGTCGGACGGCGCGCGGGTGCACACCACTGCGCCCCGGGGCACGCCGGTGGACCTCGACGCGCTGCCCTGGCCGGATCGTGCCGACCTCGACTACCGCGCCCAATCCATGCCCACCGCCTCGGTGCTCGCCTCCCGCGGCTGTCCGTGGAAGTGCTCCTTCTGCTCGATCATCACCTTCTACGAGCAGAATGGCACGCGCGGGCGGCGTCGGCGAGACCCGGTGCGGGTGGTGGACGAGCTGGAGCACCTGGTTCGGGACCGCGGCGTCCGCCTGGTGTTGTTCCAGGACGACGATTTCCTGGCGGGCGGTCGTGCCGCGCTGGAGTGGGCGACGGCGATCGCGACCGACATCCGGGGTCGCGGGCTGCACGAGCGCATGCGCTTCAAGCTGTCCTGCCGCTCGGACGAGGTGCGCGCCGACGTGCTCGCCCCCCTCGTCGCCGCGGGGTTGGCGCATGTGTACCTGGGCGTCGAGTCGGGGGATCCGGGGGCGCTCAAGGACCTCAACAAGCACATCACGCCCGACGTCCACCTCCGGGCCGGGGAGGTCCTGCGGTCGTTGGGGCTGGCCTTCGACTTCGGGTTCATGTTGCTGCAGCCGTGGAGCACGTTGGCGTCGGTGGCAAACAATGTCACGTTCCTGAGGCGGTTCTGCCGAGACGGCTACGCGGTGGCCGGGTTCTGTCGCACGCTCCCCTACGTCGGGACGCCGATGGAGAAGAAGATGCGTGACGAGGGGCGGCTGGTCGGTCACGCGCTGGAGGCCGACTACCAGTTCCTGGACCCCCGGCTCGACGCGCTGTGGGACTTCTCGCTGGCGGCCTTCGACGGGCGGAACACCGGGCGGGCCGCCACGTGGAACGTGCTACGCACGCTCCAGTTCGAGGCGCGGCTCGACTTCCCGGACCGCCCCCGCGATCCAAGCTTCGTCGCGGCGGTGCAGTCGATCGTCGATGCCTCGAACCAACTGATGTTCGACGTGCTCGACGACGCGTTGGCCATCCTCGAGGACGCCGAGGTGCCTGACGCGCGCCACCCGGATCTCGTCGAGCTGGCGCGGGCGGCCCGCGCCGGCGATCTCGCGTTGCGCCAGGATCTCACCGCGCTCTGGTCGGTCCGGCCACCGAGCGTGGGACAGGAGCTGTTTCGGTAGCGGGCGGGCGTCAGGGCACCTCGCCGCCGATGTTCGTCACCAGGTTCGTGAACGCCAGCGCCACGCCCAACTCGAAGTTGGCCTGCCAGAGCACGGCCTCGTCGTCGGCGCGAAGCTCGGTGATCTCGGCCTCGCTGCCCCAACCGACGTAGTAGTTCCCGTTCGGGAGCAGTTGCACGTCGCCCAGCAGCAGGCTGGTGTGCTGCCCGTCGTACTCGCTGTTCCAGACCGTCGTGACGTCGCCGCCCGCCGGGTCGATGCGCACCCTGCGCACCTCCGACGGGGTGGAGACGTCCCCCGGCCCGTTGTCGAAGAGGATGTACTCGTCGTCTCCCACCGGCTTGAACCCGTGCTGGTTCTTCCAGGCCGTGGCGTCGTCTGCGAAGCCGATGGTCGCGGGAGGGGCCACCGGGGAGACGATCCAGGTGGTGGTGGCGCCGCGATCCACACCACCGTTACGTTCCAGTCGGGCGATCGCCGAGACCGCGTGGCTGGAGTAGAAATAGGCGTCCTCGCTCGCCTGGTAGGCGATCCCGTTTCCGTGGGTCCAATCGCAACCTTGGGGATAGAACGCCGGGGTGCAGCCGGGCGGCACGGTAACCGCGAGGTGGTCCCAGGTGGACCAGATCGCCGTCGCGTTGCCACCGTCCGCGTCCATCTCCACCACGGCGTCGCCCACGACCGGGGTCCCCTCGTGGTCGCGGATGTCGGCCGCCACGAAGGTGTAGCCGCCGTCCGGCCTCACGAGGAAATCGTGGTGCCCCCACTCAGCCCGCGCCTCGAGCAGGGTCTCCCCACACCAGTCCTGCCGGACGATCTTTCCGATGTCTGTGTCGCGGGTGTAGTCGGCCAACAGGTAGGAGATGCCTGAACCGTCGGCGGTCATGTACGCTTGGGTGGCCGCAAACGGGCTCTCGAAGACCGTCCACCAGATGGGTGAGCCGTCGTCGTTGACGATGGTGATGAAGTTGACGCCGCCCACGCCGAGGCTGGGCGCGATGCGAAATCCCGACTGGAACGCACCTTCCTCGCGGATTCCGATGTCGAAGGTGGGGATCTCGCCCGGCGGGAACGCGGTACCGGTGAAAGATTGGTCCAGCGTCTCGTACACGCCGTCCACGCCGTCCACGCGCACCCGCCAGTGCCAATCCTCTCCGGGCGGAAACCCCGGGACCTGAATGTGATGGGAGGTCTGGGCGGTCGGCGTGGGCACCGAAGACCAGCCGTACGCCGACGTCGGACCGAACTCGACGACCGCGATGGTCGGGTTCGGCGTGGAAAACGTGAGCCTCAGGGTGGAGGGGGCGGCCGCGCAGTTGGTGACGGTGAGGTCCTCGAGGGTGGGATCGGCGATGTTCACCGTGGGGTCGGTGGCCGAGTCTCCGGGCGAGTTCGGGGCCGAGAGCTCCCGGTAGAGGCAGCCGAGAAGGAGAAACCACATGGCTGCGCGCTCGAGGGAATGGACCGTACCACTGTTCCGCCGGGACCCGCGCCGGTTTCGGCGTCCAAGGAATCAAATCACCCGCGCCTTGAGGTCCAGGTAGGTCTGGACGGCTCCGGTCATCAGCCCCTCCGCCGGAGTGGACAGCACCTCGATGCCATCCCGCCGCAAGGTGGCGTGAAGAGCCTCGTTCCGGGCTTCGATGTCCAACGCCGCCAACTTGGCGTAGGCGGCGGGGCCGGTGACGGGGACCGACGCCGCCAGCTCCACCAGCCCCGGGTCCTCCAGGTTGATGAGCACCGCGCGGTGGCGCACCTTGAGCCCCCGCAGCGCCCGGGTGAGCTGATCCGCGGCGATGGCGTCCGACACCGAGGTGCACACCATCACCAGCGACCGGCGCGGCACGTGGCGGGCACACCAGGCCGCGGCGGCGCGGTGGTCGGGCTCGTCGAGATCGACCTGCTCGGGGTAGAGCTGCTCGAACACCGTCCGGAAGGACGCCGCGGCGTGGTCGATCCGGATGATCTTCCGGATCTCCCGCGAGTAGAGCACCAGGGTGACCCGGTCGCGCGCGGCCACCGCTACGCGGAGGAGCGCGAGCAGGGCCGCGAGGGCCCGGTCCAGCTTGGGCACACCGTCGGCGAGGGCCGCCATGGGGCGGCCGCAGTCGAGGAGGATCACGAGGCTCTGGTGCTGTTCCCAGGTGGTCTCGGCGACGATCGGCCGCCCCAGCCGGGCGGTCGCCTTCCAGTGGATGCGGCGCAGGTCGTCGCCCCATTGGTACGCCCGTAAGGCGTGCAACTCGGTGGAGACGCCGAGCCGGGCCTGGGGGTGGTTGCCGAGGCGGGTCTCGAGGATCCGGCGCAGGAACAGCCCCTGCTCGCCGCCGAAGTGCACCTGCGGGAACACCCGGATGACGCTCGGGGGCGCGAGGACGCGGGTGGCCGCGCCGAAGCCCAGGGGCCCGACGATGCGGACGCCGACGGCGGCGAGGGGGATGTCCCCGCGGCGGCTGGGCGTGACCTGGACCGCGTGGCGCACGCGGGCGCGGGCGGGGAGGAGCAGGTGTCGGTCGTCGGCGGTCGTCGCCAGCTCGGGGGCCAACGCGTCGCGGATGCGCACCTGGACCGGGCGATGCGATCCGTTCTCGACCACCAGGGCCAGCTCGGCGGACTCTCCCTGGTGGAGCACGTCGGGGAGCGCGCGCGCGCCGGTGATGGGGGTGCGGCGGGCCCACACCACGTCGAGCACCACGAGCCCGAGGATGACGACGTCCAGCGCGACCCCCGCGGCGGCCAACCAGGGCACGAGGAAGGCGGCCACGAACAGCAAGCTCGTGGCCCCCCACATCCACAGCGCCCGGGAGGTGGGAATCACCGTGGGACGTCCACCCGGTCGATGAGGGCGGAGAGGATGCCGTCGGCGCCGGTGCCTTCGAGCTCGGCGTCGGCGCCCAGCCGGAGGCGGTGGCGCAGCACGGGGAGGGCCATCCGCTTGAGGTCGTCGGGGATCACGAAGGCGCGGCCTTCCATCGCCGCCCACGCACGGGCGACCTGCAGCCACATCAGGCCGGCGCGGGGGGACGCCCCGCTCTGCAGTTGCCGGGCCCCGCGGGTCGCGGACACCACCGCGAGCGCGTAGGCCAGCACCTTGTCGTCCACGTGTACCGCGCCCACGGCGTCGCGCAGCCCGGTGAGCGTGGCGAGGTCGATCACCGGCGTCGGCAGGGCCACCCGGGTCCCGGCCAGGAACCGTCGGTACACCTGCGCCTCCTCGGCGGCGCTCGGGTACTCCACCCGCACCTTCATGGTGAAGCGGTCGAGCTGCGCCTCGGGGAGGGGGTAGGTGCCCTCGTGGTCGAGCGGGTTCTGGGTGGCGATGACGAAGAAGGGGTCGGGCAGCGGGAGCGTGTTGCCGTCCAGCGTGACCTGCCGCTCCTCCATCGCCTCGAGCAGCGCCGCCTGCGTCTTCGGGGGCGTGCGGTTCACCTCGTCGGCGAGCAGGATCTGGGTGAAGACCGGCCCCCGCACGAGGTGGAAGCGCCCCTGCGCCATGTCGAAGATGTTGGTGCCGACCACGTCGGCGGGCATCAGGTCCGGGGTGAACTGGATGCGCTTGAAGTCCAGTCCCAGCGCGCTGGCGAGCGTACGCGCCAACAGCGTCTTCGCCAGCCCCGGCACGCCCTCGAGCAGCACGTGTCCGCCCGCGAGCAGGGTCGCCAGCACTTCGTCGACGACGTTGGCCTGTCCGACCACCACCTCGCCGATGGCGCTGCGGAGCGCCCCGATACGTTCAACGACTGCGTCCATCGATGCCTTCCTGTTCCAGGTTGCCGATCTGCTGCGCCAGCACGACGAACGAAGCCTCGTCGGTGACGGCGGTGGGGGGAATTCGGGCGTCGATGCCCTTCCGTCGGAAACGGGTCGCCGCGAGCGACCGGAGCCGCTCGGCCGCGGCGGCGGCGTGTTCGCCGGCCACGTGGAGCCGACCGAGGACGTCCAGCTCGCGGAGCATCGAGGAGCTGGGCCCGGCCAGCGGGCGGAGCGGCAGGCCGATGGGCCGGGAGATGGCCCACGCGAACGCGACGTAGAGCAGGCCGGCGTGGGCGAGCAACGCGGTGGGGGCCCAGCCCAGGTCGCGCTCCTCGACGGTGGGGCTCGCGCCCTGGTGCCACTCGTCGAACCACACTGATCCGGGGTGGTCGGTGAGCCGTTCGAGCAGGGCGAGGTTGTCGCCCTCGGCCAGCTGGCCGTTCATCCAGACGGTGGCGTTGTTCACGATGGTCAACGAGCCCCGGCCCACCTTCAGCGTGCACACCGCCGGGTCCCCGTCGGTCGTCTGGTACAGGTCGGTCGCGCCGACCGGGCAGATCGTGGTGCGCGTCCGAGCCGCGAGCTGGAGGGTCCCGCCGTCGGCGACCAGCCGCATGTGGTCGGCGGTCCAGGTGCGCCACGCCTCCCAGTCCTCGGGGGGCGTCTCCCCGTCCACCACCTCCGCGACGCGCAGGAAGGCGAGCATCGCCTTGCTCGACGGCATCGCCTCGTACCCACTCGGGAGGTAGACCAGGTGGCCTCCGTCGCGGATCCACCGGGCCAGGGCGGTGACGTCGTCATCGGTGATGGGGCGCACGCCCGGGAGGGCGATGATCAGGGTGCCGACGCCATCGAGGGTGTCGAGCGGCTGCTCCCAGCCGGCGGTCTCGGCGCCGCGGGCGACCAGGTAGGCGTGGGCGGCCTGGTACCCGGTGGTGCCGGCGCTGTGGATCGAGGGGCGGTTCACCTCGTGGCTGTCGCTCAGGACGGCGGTGAGCAACAGGAGGCCGACGATGAGGAAGACGGGGAACCAGCGCCTCACGCGCGCACCTCGATCATGCGGTCGGCGAGGTCCAGGAGCGCACGGGCGTCGTGTTCGGTGGGCTCGGCGTCGTCGTAGCAGAGGCCGTCCACCCGGCGCGCGAAGGTCTTCAGCCCGGGGAGGGGGGGCCAGCCGGGGCTCTCCCGGCGGACGGCCTCGACGAACTCGCGGTTGGTGAGGTCGGGTTCGTAGCGGGCGATGGCGCGCTCGTGGAGGGTCCAGGCGACCCAGGCCCAGGCGGCCCGGACCGCGTCGCGCGGCCGCCCGGCGGCGAGTGCGGCCTCGGCCTCCCGCCGGAACCGGCGTGCGTCGGGGAGGTCCAGCGTCGCGACCACCGGCACGGGCAGGTTCACGTCGGCACGTTGCCCCCTGCGGATCACCCGGACCAGACGCCACAGCGCGAACAGCGCGAGCACGACCAGGATCGCCGCCAGCACCGCAGCGATGGTCCAGACGAGCTCTCCCATGCCGGGCACGGTGCTCACGCGCGAGCCCAGGCCGTCCAGGAAGGCGGAGATGCGGTCCACCAGCCAGGCGAGGCGCGACGGCGTCGCCGGGCTGGGACGGATGCCCTCCGCCTCCATCACCTGCTGGAGCACCGCCGGATCGGCCTCTCTCACGTCGCCGGGCCCTCGATGGCCGCTTCGAGCGCGGTGCCGGAGGAGCGCTCACGGGCGTCCTTGTAGATGAGGAAGAGACCGGCCCAGTAGTAGGCGTCGGAGAAGAGGCGGACGGTCGCGGCGAGCAGCATGCCGACCGTCGCCGCCCACGGGTTGACCGTGCCCATGGTGGCCATCTTGGACGGGTCCCCCGAGGTGAGGGCGTCGTAGAACTCCCACCCCATCGACGCGAGCATCGGCACCTGCGCGACCGCGCCCGCCGCGGTGGACAACACGAAGTAGGCCAGGGTGAGGGCGACGATCTTCCAGCCCGGCCGCTCGTGCCAGGCGGGGCCGGTGCGCATCATGCCGAGATCCACGGAGCGTTGCACCGCCTGGAACCCCAGCTTCTCCTCCAACGCCACCGGCATGATCAGCCCGAGCGGGATCCACACCAGGAAGCCGCCGATGCAGCAGGTGAGGGCGGCGAGGAGGCTGAAGATGCCCGACAAAAACAGGGCGACCCAGAAGTTGAGGCTGGCCAGCGGGGCTAGCGCGGCACCCAGCCCGGCCGGGCGACCGGCGACCACGTTGCCGATGCACGCCGACTCGGCGGCCAGGCCCAGGAAGATGAGCGGCAGCGAGATGCAGGACCCCCCGAGGATCACCGGCAGCCAGGTGAGCATCGCCTCCATGTTGCCGGCCTGGAGGTCCTCCATCATCCAGCGGTTGGCGAACTGCAGGGGGATCTGGATGGCCACCCCGGAGTAGATCAGGATGGCCAGCGTCGGCGCCCACTTGCCGAAGTCCTGCCGGACCACGTCGAGTGGCGCGTCGAGGGCGCTGATGAAGTCCACCGCGGGTGTGGCACGACTCATGAGAAACTCCGGGTGGACGGGTGTATCACTCGGTCGCGCGGCGGTTGGGAACCAGGACGTAGACGAGGAAGATCGCCAGCAGCATGACCCCGAGCGCCGCCTTGACGGGGGTCGGGATGCCCATCAGGGGTGAGAGGTAGCCTTCGACCAGTCCGAGCAGCACGAACCAGGGGAGGGTGCCACCGACCAGCTCCAGCGACCGCGCCGCCGCGCGCGTGAACGCCTGCCCGCGGGAGGTCTCCCCCGGGACGAGCAGACCGGCGGCCAGCTCCAGGCCCGCGGCGCCGGCGACGGTGACCAGGAAGAGCTCGAGCAGGCCGTGGGCGGGGATGAAGGCGAAGAGGCGATCGAGCAGCCCGTAGCGCACGCAGATGGCCATCATGCTGCCCACCATCGCGCCGTTGAACACCACCGCGTAGAGCGTGCCGACGCCGAACAGGGCCCCGCCGGCCCAGGCGATGAGGGCCACCGAGATGTTGTTGGTGAAGATCCGGGCGGCCAGGGACGGCGCGGCGATGCTGGACTCGAGCTGGTCGGTCCAGATCTCTCCCGACCGGAGCTGCTCGACCCCGCCCTCGCCGATGAAGGCCACGGCCACGGCC
>JAYVAS010000620.1:0-2932 GCA_043750895.1 Pseudomonadota bacterium | reverse complement strand
CACGATCGGCCACGAAGATGGCCTTGGTCTGCCGCTTCAGCACCTGATGGACGGCGGCCTGCATCGCGGTGGGCGGCTTGGGCGGCTCGGCTCCCTTCTTCGGCTTCTCGGCGGGGGGTTCGGGAGGCTTGTTCGCCTCGAACAAGTCGCGCAGCTTCAGGGCCACGCCCATCCGGGACTTGGGCGAGCCCGGGGTCTCCCCCTCCGAACCAGCGCCCAGCGTGAACACGATCCCGGCGGGCGCGATCGTGGCGTCCTCCACGGTGTCACCGATGGTGCGCATCCAGGCCGCCTGCCCGGGCACCAGGGTGCCGGTGCCAGGAATCACCAGCCCGCCCAGGATGCCCGCGAGACGGGACACCGGGATCACTTCGCTGCGGGGGTTGTAGGCGTCGGTGACACGCGCGTGGGGGGTGATCGAGTCCGACTTCTCCTGCTCGTCGTGGGTGCCCTCCTCGAGGTCGATCTCGAAGAGGCCCATCGGCGAGCCGCCATCGTAGATGCCCGGGTAGAGCACGCCGCCCGACATGTCGAGCCCGCCCACCACGTTGGGGCCCACCTCGGCGAACACCCCGTCCTTGATGCGCACGCCGCCGCGGAGCTCGGTACCGTCCCCCACCAGGATGCGTGCATTGCCGAGGGTGACATCCTCGCCGGCCCGGGCGCCACGGACCAACGAGAACGCCGCCGCGCCGGCCAGGAGCTGGCGACGGGTGAGGGAGAGCTTAGCGGATGCCATCGGGGACCCCCATCGTGGCACGATCGTAGACCAGGACGCCGTCGATCCAGGTTTTCTGGCACTTGGTGTAGGCGTCGAAGGGATGTTTGTCGAAAAGCGCGAGGTCCGCGTCCTTGCCCGGTTCGAGGGTGCCCACCTTGGCCTCCACCCCGAGGACGCGCGCGGCGTCGAGCGTGATGCTCTCCAGCGCGTCGATCTCGGTCATCCCGTAGCGGACCATCTTGGCGGCTTCGAGGTTGAGACGTTGGATGTGGCTCGCCGAGTCGGACTTGATGGCGGTCGGGATGCCGGCCTGGGAGGTGAGGACGGCGTTCTCGGGGATGGCGTCCCAGGCCTCCAGCTTGAAGCCCCACCAGTCGGCGAAGGTGGCGATCATCGAGCCGTGGGCCTTGATGACGTCGCGGATCTTGTAGCCCTCCAGCACGTGGTGGAGCGCCCACACCTTGAACCCGAACTCGTCGGCGATCCGGTAGAAAGCGAGGATGTCGTGCGTCCGGTAACAGTGAAGGTTCACCCTTAGTTTGTCGTCGATGACCTGGAGGATCACCTCGAGGTCCAGGTCCATCGGCGGCGGGTTGGGACGGGCGCGGGCGGCGCGGTAGTCGAGGGCGGACTGGAACTCCGCGCGGAAAGCGGCGTACTCTCCCATGCGCGTCATGATCTGGTCGTCCTGCTTGGTGTCGGCCTGGTACACCCGCTTGGGGTTCTCGCCGATGGCCATCTTGATGCCCGGAGGGGCGTCCTTGAAGGCCATGCCGTCGAGCGTGCGGGACGGGCGCAGCTTCACGGTCAGCGAACGGCCGCCGATGAGGTTGCCCGACCCCGGGAGCACCTGGATGCTGGTGACGCCGCCGGCGCGGGCCCGCGGGATGGCGGGGTCCTCCATGTCGAAGGCGTCCCCGGCCCAGGCGCGGGGCGTGAAGGGCTCGACCATCTCGTTGCCGTCGCCGTGAGCGGTGCCGCCTGGCCAGGGGTACACGCCCATGTGGGAGTGGACGTCGATGATGCCGGGCATGAGGTACTGGCCGTTCGCGTCGTAGACGGTGGCCCCCGCCGGGATGGCGATCTTCGAGCCCACGGCCACGATCTTCCCGTCGCGCACGATCAACGTGCCGTCGGGGATGGTCGGGCCCGAGACAGGCAGGATCGTGGCGTGGGTGATGGCGAGATCGGCCGCGAGGGCGAGGGTGACGAGCAGCATCATGGGACCGGAGCGTAGCGCGACGGACAGGGCAATGGGGCGCGCAGGATCCGTGAAGTGCGCCCGTTGAGGCGCTCCACCCGGCGGCCCGTCCGGACGCGACTCCGGGTCGACCCGCGTCCGGCGAAATACGCCGCCCCGCGATGCTCGACATCCTCTACCGACTCAGCAAGCCCCTCCTCTTCGCGATCGACCCGGAAGACGCCCACAACCTCGTGTTCTCGGGGATGGGCGCGGCGCGCGCACTGGCCGGGCTCGGGGACCTGCGGCCGGACCCGGTGCTGCGGCGGACGGTGGCGGGGCTCGAATGGGGTGGTCCCGTCGGTTTGGCCGCCGGCCTCGACAAGAACGGGGTGGGTGTGCGCACCTGGGAGGCGCTGGGCTTCGGGGCCATCGAGGTGGGCACGGTGACGGGACAGGCCCAGGTGGGGAACCCCAAGCCGCGGCTGTTCCGTCTCGTCGAGGAGCGCGCGCTCATCAACCGGATGGGCTTCAACAACGAAGGCGCGGCGGTGCTCGCCGCCCGACTGCACGAGCTGCGGGAGTCGGGGCTGTGGCCGAAGGTCCCCGTCGGCGCGAACCTGGGCAAGACCAAGGTCGTGGCGCTCGAGGACGCGGTGGGCGACTACCTCTACAGCCTGTCGCTGCTCCGCGGGAGGGCCGACTACTTCGTGGTGAACGTGAGCTCGCCCAACACCCCGGGGCTGCGTGCGCTTCAAGAGAAGGAGCCGCTCCAGCGACTGCTCGACGCCGTGGTCCCCGAAGCCCAGGGCACCCCGGTGTTCCTCAAGCTCGCGCCCGATCTCGAAGACGACGCGCTCGCGGAGGGCGTCGGGGTGGCCATCGCGTCCGGCTGCGCGGGGATCATCGCCACCAACACCACCCTCACCCGTCCCGGAACCACCGGCCGGCTCGACCAGGCCGGGGGCCTCTCCGGCGAGCCGCTTCGGCCGTTGGCGCGCGCCAAGATCGTGGTCGCGGTCCAGGCGGCC
>JAYVAS010000619.1:0-5169 GCA_043750895.1 Pseudomonadota bacterium | reverse complement strand
TTCGAGATGGACGGGGGCTGGGGCGAGCACGCGGTCGTGAACTGGCCCTCCGCGACGTACGAGGTCAACCAGGGCCTGGGCTTTCTGGAGCGGCATCCCCGCCAGGACGCCGCGTTGATGGTGCATTTCATGGACATGCACCTCCCCTACAAGGAGCCCGCCGCCTATCGGCACCTGTACGTGGGCGACGACCTCCCTGGTCTCGGGGCCAACTTCGTCCGCGGCACCCTGCTCCGGTACGCGAAGGGCAAGCAGGACGAGGTGCGGGACTACCTGCTGGGGCGGTACGACCAGAACCTCCGGTACATCGACGATCAACTCCGTCGACTGCTCACGGCGGTCGGTCCCGACGCGACCGTCGTGCTCTTCGCCGATCACGGCGAGGAGTTCTTCGACCACGGCGATCTCGAGCACGGTCACACGCTCTACGACGAGCTTCTCCGGGTGCCGTTGTTGGTTTCTTCGCCGTCGCTGGCGCCGACGCGGGTGAACGAGCCGGTTTCGCTCCTCGATCTCACGCCCACGGTGCTCGATCTGCTCGGGCTCCCGTTCGAGGGCCTCGACGGGCGCTCGCTGGTGGCGGCGGCGAAGGCCGGCCAGGATCCCACGCTCACCCACCGACCGTTGGGCTTTGGTCGTCCGCTTTATGGAAACCGGAGCTGGGGCGTGGTGCTGGACGGCACGAAATACACCGCGACGAAGGGCGCCGAGGAGATCTTCGACCTGCGCGGTGATCCGGGGGAGAAAAAAAATATTCGTGAGGACGTCGATCCCGTGCCCCTGCGGGCCGCTTTGGCGCGCGGCGTGGGGTCTCCGGTGGTCACGGCGCTTCGCGTGACCGCGTCCGGGCCGATCAAGGCCCCGGGCGTCACCCTCCACGTCCCGGGCGGCATCGAGACCACCTGGGTGGGGGACGATCCGACCGAGAAGTCCGTCGCGGTGGTGGACCGCGTCGACGACGAGACCGTCCGGATCGTGTTCTCAGGCCAGGGCTACGTGCAGCGCGAGGTCTTCGTGCTGCCCCGGGCTCCGTTGGAGGAGGCCGCGCGCGGGACCACGCTCCAGGCTGGGACGGCCGACCCGGTCACGCTCGCGATCCGACCGCTCGGCGCGGACGCGTTGCCGCTCGCGAAGGTCCTGTCCCACTCGCGCACCATCTCCGTCACCTGGGCCGTCACCCCGCTGCCGGCCGGCAACGCGCTAAGCGGCTTCGACCCCGAGATGGCGGCTGCCCTGCAGGCCCTCGGCTACGTGGAAGAACCGGCGCCCACCAGGCCCTGAGGCGCCTCGAGACCCCGAGGCTCACGACCCGCGCCGATCAGGCCCCGACGCGCTTGAGCAGGGCGGACATGCCCCGCGCTTCGAGCGCTTCCAGCAGCCCTTTGAGGCGCTGCGGATCGACCAACACCTCGGTCGGGGAGATGACGCCGATGACATAGTCGTCCAGGGGAACGACCGACCGGATCTCGTCGAACACGCCCGCCTCGGAGACACGGACCAGCGCGAGGTTCTTGTGGACGACCTTCACGCGGCTACTCCCTCATCTCGATGCGATAGGCATAACCCTGTTCGGTGAGGAAAAGCTGACGTCGCTCGCCGAACGTCTGCTCCACCGTGTCGCGCGTGATGAGCGTGTAGAACTGCGCCTTGTTCTCGCCGCCCTTCGGCCGCAGGATTCGGCCGAGGCGCTGGGCCTCCTCCTGGCGCGAACCCCAGGTGCCGCTGATCTGGATCGCGACGTTGGCGTCCGGGAGGTCGACCGAGAAATTCCCCACCTTGGAGATGACCAGGACCCGATCTTCGCCGCGGCGGAACCGACCGAACAGCTCGTCGCGTCGTTTCTGGGGCGTCTTCCCTTCGATCAAGGGCAGGTCCAGGCGCCGCGCCAGCCACTCGAGCTGCTCCACGTACATGCCCAGGATCAGCACCTGGTCTTCCGAGTGCCGCGCGAGCAGGGACTCGATGACCGGACCCTTCCGTACGTTGATACTGGCGATCCGGAACTTCTCCCGGTCGTCCGCCACCGCATAGCGGATGCGGTCCTCCTCCGAGAACCCGACGCGGACCTCCATGCAGGACGCGGCCGCGATCCAGCCCTGGTGCTCGAGGTCCTTCCACGGGACGTCGAAGCGCTTGGGGCCGATGAGCGCGAACACGTCGGCCTCTTTCCCGTCTTCGCGGATCAGCGTGGCGGTCAAGCCGAGGCGGCGCCGCGCCTGGAGGTGTGCGACCGCCCGGAAGATCGGCGCGGGGAGCAGGTGCACCTCGTCGTAGATGACGAGGCCCCAGTTCTCCCGGTCGAAGAGCCCGAAATGGACGAACTCCTCGTTTTTGCCCCGGCGGAAGGTCAGCATCTGGTAGGTCGTGAGGGTGACCGGCTTGATGTCCTTCGATTCGCCGGAGTACTCGGCGACGTCGTCCGCGGTGAGCGTGGTCTTGTCGATGATCTCCTGCCGCCACTGGCGCAGCGCGGTCACGTTGGTGCATAGGATCAACGTCCGCATCTGCAGATGCGCCATCACTCCGATGCCCACCATGGTCTTGCCGGCGCCACAGGGCAGGACGACCACCCCGGATCCACCCTGGGCGAGACCGTCGCCCATGAAGCCGTCCACGGCGTTGCGCTGGTACTCGCGCAGGCCCCACGGACGGCCGTCTCCCATCTCGGGCGACATCACGAACTCGAGCGCGTCGCCGTCGCGGTAGCCCGCCATGTCCTGGACGGGGTGCCCGGCGTGCGTGAGCACCTGCTTGATCTCCCCACGGTTCGCGGGGTCGATGAGCGCGGACATGTTGTCCAGGCGTGCACCGAGGAGCGGAATCACCGGCTTGAGGCTGGTGATCTCCATGAAGAGCACCGGGTCGTCGGCCTCGAGGCGCAGCCCGAGCGGATCCCGGACCAGCCGCAACCGCCCGTACCGGGCCATCGTCTCCCGAATCGACACCGGCACGTTGGGCGGAATCTCGTACTTCGCCCACTTCTCGAGGGCGGCCATCACGTCTTCGACGAGCATCCCCGAGCTCGCCGCATTCCACAGGGAGAGCGGGGTCACCCGGTAGGTGTGGACGTAGTCGGGCGACTTCACCAGCTCGGCGAAGCGCGCGAGCGCATCCCGGGCGGAGCGGAAGTGCGGACCCATCGTCTCGAGGAGGAGGGTGTGGTCCGACTGGATGATGAGCGGGTTTTCGGGGACGTAGCGCATAGACGACCGCGCGATCTAATCCGTTCCCACCCGACACGACGGGCCTTCCCGCGGATCGTGCCCGTGGCTACGCCGCCCCCGGCACGGGCGCCGCCACCGCCGGGCGCCGGCTTCGGCAGCGTGGCCGGACCGAACTGCGCGGTCGGGCACCTACTCCGGGAGCCGGATGATTCGTTCCGCGGACACCGTGTTCCCACAAACATCCGCCACTTCGGCGGTGAGCAGGTACTCCTGGTCGACCGGCTGCGGCGCCTCGCCGTAGGTGTCGAAGTACCCGAGCGAGACGACGAGCTGAAGCCCGGTGATCTCGCTCTCCTCGGGGCTCCCCGCCATCGCCACCCAGTTCGAGTAGTAGGAGCCGGCGTCCCACCCGTCGGTCATGCCCTCGAGTGCCAGGGTGATGGTGACCGGGTCGCGGTCCTGGGCGAAGACGCCCTTCTCACCGGGGTTCACGCCCGACGCCTGGAGGGCCACCCAGATGTGCTGGCCGCCCTGGTTGCCGTAGGTGAGCACCGCCTCGTCGCCATCGGCGAGCGCCTCGAACGCCTTCTCGCCCATGCCGATGGCCAGGTCGGGGTCGGCGCGATCGGCCCGGGTGCAAGGGTCGTCGGGGCAACCGGTGAGGAAGAGCAGGGCGAGGGGAGCGAGGGAGTAGAAGGACGTGCGCATGAGGGCCTCGTCGGGGACGTAGCAACGGCCGTGCCAACGGGGTCCGGGCGCGGGCCCGGGTAGCTGGGAAGCGGGAAGTTCGCCCGCCGGCGGACCGGTCGCCGCGCCAGATGCGACTTCGGGATCGTGTCGACCCCATTTCGTGGCCAAACCCGGGTCTGACGATATCCGGCCGGCGATGATCAAGTACCTCGGCTCGAAGCGGCTGCTCCTGCCCGCCATCGTCGAGATCATCCGCGGCCTCCCCGACGTCCGCACCGTGGTCGACCTGTTCTCCGGCACCTCGCGGGTCGGGCACGCCCTCAAGGGCCAGGGGTACCGCGTCCGCGCCAACGACCACAACCGCTACGCCGCGACCCTGGCCCGCTGCTACGTGCAGGCCGACCAGGATCGGCTGGGCGCCGACGTTGTACGCCTCGTCCACGAGCTCAACACCCTCCCTGGCTCCCCGGGCTGGTTCACCGACACCTACTGCGTGCGCAGCCGCTTCTTCCAGCCCCACAACGGGGCCCGGGTGGACGCAATTCGAGACGCCATCGCCGCCAAGGGGCTCGAACCCGAGCTCGAGGCGGTGCTGCTGGTCGCGCTCATGGAGGCCGCCGACCGGGTGGACTCCACCGTGGGCGTCCAGATGGCCTACCTCAAGCAGTGGGCGCCGCGGGCCCACAACCCGCTCATCCTGCGGGTTCCCGACGTGCTCCCCCAGGCTCCGGCCGGGAAGGGAGAGGCCCACGAGCTGGAGGCCGAGACCGCCGCCGCCACCCTGCACGGGGACCTCGCCTACCTGGACCCTCCGTACAACCAACACAAGTACCTGGGCAACTACCACATCTGGGAGTCACTGGTCCGCTGGGATCGGCCCGAGGTCTACGGGATCGCGCAGAAGCGGGTGGACGTCCGGACGCGGCCCAGCCCCTTCAACCAGAAGCGCGGCATCGCCCCCGCGCTCGAGGCGGTGATCCGGGCCGTCCGCGCTCCCCACCTGTTGGTGTCGTTCAGCGACGAGGGCTACCTCGACCGCGCCACCCTCGAGGGGATGCTCCGGACGCGGGGCCGGGTCCAGGTCTTCGAACACGACTTCCGCCGGTATGTCGGCGCGAAGATCGGCATCTACAACCCGGCCGGCGAGAAGGTCGGGAAGATCAGCCACACCCGCAACACCGAGCTGCTCTTCCTCGTCACCCCGGAGTGACGGGCCTTAGGGCCCGTCCGGAAACAACCGTGTCGCACCGAGGGCGTCGATGCGCCCCGAGACCAAGGAGCGAGGAGGGAGCATGTCCGCCGACATGTGACCGAC
>JAYVAS010000618.1:0-3136 GCA_043750895.1 Pseudomonadota bacterium | reverse complement strand
ATCCGCCGTCCTTGTACGAAGACCAGCTGCGGCGGCGGTTGGGCGGCTGACGCCCCGGGACGGGGACAGGTAGGCGGCGCGGCACCCGCGAGGACGTCTCACCCGCCGGACCCACGGCGCCTCAGGCCTTGCCGCGGACCTCGGCGACCACCACGCCCTGGCCCTTGAGGCCAGCCACCGCCGCCCGCACCGCCTCGGCATCGGCGCCGTCCACGGTCACCGCCGGGAGCCACATGGCCGCCGCCAGCGCCGCCGGAGACGCCGCGAGCTGCGGCGCGAACGGGCCTTCCCCGACGTACCAGCTCACCACGAAGGTCACCCGGGCGTTCCACAGCTTGGTCAGCGAAAGCGCCTCGGCGAAGCCGCCGTAGCTGACGCTCCCCGTGCCCAACCAGACCAGCGCGCCGTCGGTCCCGGCGAGGCCCACCGCCTGCAGCGCGCGTGCCACCGGCGACTCCCCAGCCGGGACCACCTTGTACGGCCGGGCCTGATCGAGGCGATCCGCAGGACAACCGCGGAGCAGCGCACAGCCGCGCTCGCGCCGACCCGGGAGGAGCCAGGTCTTCTTCGAGACACCGAGCGTGGCTCCGGCCACCACCGGCTCGAGCCCCCGACCCGAGACGACCGCCCCTTCCCGGGCGTGGAAGGCCCGCAGCTCGGCCACCGCGTGTTCGATGGAGGCGGCGTCGTTCATCTCAGATCCAGCAGGAGGGTCTCGGGGTTCTCGAGGATGGCCTTCAGCGCGCTCACGAAGCGCGCCGCGACGGCGCCGTCGATGACCCGGTGGTCGAAGCTGGGCGACAGATACATCATCGGCCGGATCACCACCTGCCCGTCGATGGCCATCGGGCGGTCGTGGATCTGGTTCACGCCGAGGATCGCCACTTCGGGGTGGTTGAGGATCGGGGTGGCAAACCGACCGCCGATGTTGCCCACCGAGGTGATGGTGAAGGTGCCGCCGCTGAGCTCGTCGACCTTCACCTTGTTCTCGCGGGTGCGCGTGGTGATGTCCTGGACTTCGACCGCGAGCTCGAGGAGCGACTTCTGGTCCACGTGTTTGACGACCGGGACGTAGAGCCCGGCGTCGGTGTCGGTCGCGATGCCGATGTTCACGTCCTGACGGACCACCAGGGTGAAGGCCTCTTCGTCCATCACCGCGTTGACGGTGGGGAACGCGCGGAAGGTCTGCGCGAGAGCCTTCATGATGAAGGGCAGGTAGGAGAGCTTGACGCCGCGGTCCTTCGCGGCCGCGTTCAGGCTCGCGCGCAGCGCCACCAGCCTGGTGCAGTCCACTTCGTCCACGTAGGTGAAGTGGGGCGCGGTGCGGTAGGCCTGCACCATCTTCTCAGCGATCTTCCTACGGAGTCCGATGATCTTGATGCGCTCGTCTCCCGCGCGCACGGCCGGAGCCACCACCGCCGGGGGCGCGACCACCTTCTCGGGATGGGCCACGAAGGTCTCGATGTCGGCGCGGGTGACCCGACCGTCCTTGCCCGAGCCCGGAACGGCGTTGATGTCGAGCCCGTTGGAGCGCGCCGCGGCCCGCACCGCCGGCGACGAGAGCGCCTTGGCGCCGGGGGGCGGAGGCATCTTGGCGGCCACCGCGGGGTGTACACCCGCCGGAGCTGCGGCCGCCGCTGCCGGAGCTGCCGGAGCCCGCGCTGCCGCGAGCGGGGCCACGGGGACGGCCGCGGGAGCGGGCTTGGGCGCGTGCGCAGGCGCGGCGGGCGCAGCGACGGCGCCACCACCCAGATCGAGCTCGACCAGCGGCGAATGGACCTTCACCACGTCGCCCGGGTTGCCGTGCAGCTTGACCACCCGCCCGCTCTTGGGGCTGGAGATCTCCACCGTGGCCTTGTCGGTCATGATCTCGCAGATGGGCTGATCGGTGGCGACCATGTCGCCCGCGTTGACGAGCCACCGGACGACCTCGCCCTCGACCACGCCTTCGCCTATCTCCGGAAGCTGGAACACGAACATCTGCGTCTACTCCTCGATGGTGGTGCGGATGGCGGCGATGACCGCATCCACCCCGGAAACGGCGCGCACCTCGATGGGCGGCGCCTCCAACGACCAGAACGCAGCGGCAACCGCGCTCCCCGACAACCCTTCTCCGCCGTGGCCGACCACCACGACCCGCCCGGCACGACGAACCGCCGCCACCGCCGCGTCGTCCAGGGTCAGCCCCCCGACGTCGACGACCCCGACCGAGATCTCCCCGGCGAGCCGCGCGGCGGCCTCGACCGCCACGCCGACCCCGGCGCCCACGGCGAGCACGACGAGCTGCGCCCCGTCGGGCAGGGGCGCCTCGTCCACCTTCCCCGTCACGCCCTCGGCCTCGAAAACCACGGTCGGCCCCTCGGCCGCCAACGCCGCCACCAGGACCGGCCCGAGCTGCGCCGCGCGCCCCACGATCCGCACCGCTACGCCAGCCGGCACCGCCGGCACCGACGTTCCCGCCGCCAGCGGAACCCGGATCACGACGGGTGCAGCCCACGCGCCGGACGACCGGGCCCGGACCGAACCGGCGTCGGCCAGGGCGTCGGCAGCCCGGGCGACCCCGGCCGGATCCACCAGCTCGACCACCACCCGCTTGCCGCCGAGCGCCATGCCGGTGGCCGCCCCGATGGTGGCCTGCTCGGTGAGCGGCGTGCGGGTTCCCCGCGCCGGATCCACCCGTTCTCCGAGGACCACGGCTTCGGCCCCACGGACCGCCGCTTCTGCTGCCTGGCTGCCGGTCACGCGCTCACCTCGGGGGGCTGTTGACGACCTCGGATGAAGTCGCGGATGAAGAACTCGCCGGCCTTGTAGGACGACCGTACCAACGGGCCGCTGGCCACGTACCGGAATCCGAGGTCCAGGCCGACGCGCTCGAGCCGCGCGAAGACGTCGGGGTGGACGTACTCCTTGACGGCGAGGTGTGTCAGCGAGGGGCGGAGGTACTGGCCGAGGGTGAGGAAATCCACACCCGCCGCGCGCAGGGCCTGCATCGCGGCCACCACCTCGTCCTCCGTCTCTCCGTGCCCCATCTGGATGCTCGTCTTCGTGAGCTGCCCGGGCTTCAGCGCCTTGGCGGCGACGAGGATGCCGACCGACTGCGCCCAGTTGGCGCGCGGATCGCGGACCGGGTGCTGCA
>JAYVAS010000617.1:0-8060 GCA_043750895.1 Pseudomonadota bacterium | reverse complement strand
GGTCGCGCCGAGGTCGTCGGGGCGGGGGCCCTCGCGGCGGTGGCGCTGGCCATCCAGTCGATCGCCCTGGTGCCGGTCTCGGCGTTCCACGCGGTGCGCCGGATGGGGCTCGGGGTGGGGCCGAACGCGGTCGGGCGGGTGGTGCTGGTCCTGGCCACGGCGGCCTTCCTCTGGGCCGAGCTGGGCGTCATGGCGGTGTTCGCGGCGCAGATCCTCGACGCCACCCTCACCCTGATCATCGTGTGGCGGGTGTACGTGCAGCGGATCGGGACGGCGGGCATGCGCACGGCCTGGTCGGACGTGGTCGACCTGGTGCGCACCTCGGTGCCGTTCGGGCTCAACGCGCTGTTCGTCAGCATCTACCTGAGCGTCGACGTGCTCCTTCTCGGCCTGATGCGCGACGACACCGAGGTGGGCATCTACCGGGGGGCGGTCATGCTGCTCAGCCTCTTCCCGGTGGTCGCCGACACGCTCTCCACCGGGCTCTACCCGCGGATGGCGCGCCACCTCGGCCACCCCGATCGGGCGGGGGCCGAGATGCGCTTCGCGGCGCGCATCCTGCTCGCGATCAGCATCCCCGCCGCGGTGGGAGGGGTGCTCACCGCCGAGCCGGTGATGGTGTTCCTCGGCGGGCCGGCCTTCGCCGTGAGCGCCTTGCCGTTCATGATCATGGCGCCCCTGCTGCCGCTCCGGTACCTCAACAACGGGTTCGGCATGGCGCTCTCGGCGCTGGACCAACAGGAAGACCGCACCCGGGGGGCCATCCTGGCCGCGGTGGTGAACGTGGGCCTCAACCTCGTGATGATCCCCCGCTACGGAGCGGTCGGCGCCGCCGCGGTGACGCTCGCGACCGAGGTGTTCCTGATCGGGTTCATGGCCTGGCGGCTCCTGCCCCGCATCACCTCCCTCCACCTCGGCGAGACCCTGCTGAGGGTCGGGGTACCGGCGGCGGTGATGGCGGGCGTGATCGCCGTGTTGCCACCGACCCACGTGCTGGTGACCATCGCGGCCGGGGTCGGGGTCTACGCGGTGGGTGCGCTCGCGACGGGCGCGCTCCGGCGGACCGACCTCCGCGACCTGCGGAGCGTGTGAAGTGCGCATCGTCCAGCTCATCCCCTCGCTGGACGTCGGCGGCGCCGAGCGGGTGGCGGCGATGCTGGCCCGCGCCCAGCGCCAGCTCGGCCACGAAGTGGCGGTGGTGTCCCTGTTCGACCCGGTCGGAAGCTGGATCGAGGCCGATCTCCGTGCCGCGGACGTGACGGTGCGCTTCTTGGGGAAGCGACCGGGCCTGGATCTTCGGGTGGTGCCGCGGCTGGCCCGAGTGCTGCGGGAGCTGCGCCCGGACGTCGTCCACACCCACCTCCACGTGCTGAAGTACCTGCTCCCGGCCCGGGTGGCGTGGCCGCGCGCCACGGTGATCCACACCGTCCACAACCTCGCCGAGCGGGAGGTGGAGCCCCAGAGCCAGTGGATCCAACGCTTCGCGTTCCGTGGACCGGTCGCGGCCGTCGCCATCGGGGACGCCGTCGCCGCCAGCATGGTGCGCCTCTACGGCCGCCCGCCCGCCCACGTGATCCCCAACGGCATCCCCCTGGTGCCCGCGCGCCCGGGCGCACGCGCGGCGGTGCGGGCGGCGTTCGGCGTCGCGGAGGCCACCCCGGTCATCCTCGCGGTCGGCAGGCTCAACCCCCAGAAGGACCACGCCGTGCTCGTCGACGCCCTGGCCGATCCGCGGCTGGGCGCGGCGGAGCTCTGGATCGCCGGCGAGGGCGAGCTGCGGGACGCGCTGGTCGCGCAGGCGGCGGCACGCGGGGTCTCCACCCGGGTGCGCCTGTTGGGAAACCGGCCCGACGTCCCCGATCTGCTCGCCGCGGCGGACCTCTTCGCGCTGTCCTCGACGTGGGAGGGGAACCCGCTGGTGGTGATGGAGGCGATGGCGGCCGGCCTGCCCGTGGTCGCGCGGCCGGTGGGCTGCGTACCCGAGCTGGTGACGCCGGAGACTGGGCGCCTCGTCGGTCCCGGCGAGGCCTTCGCCGACGGCGTGGCGGGGTTGTTGGCCGATCCGGCGCTTCGAAGCCGGCTGGGGGCCGCGGCGACGCGCCGGGCGCAAGCTCGCTTCGACGTGGCCAGCATGGCTGCGGCTTACCTCCGCGCTTACGTAAAAGCCTGAGACGGCCGTCTATGGAGGTCTACGCAGTAAGGTGTGCCCGGTTGCCAGTTCTACGTGCCTTCGCGGTCTTCCTCTTCGTCCTCGGCCTGTCGGGGTGGGGGCGGGCATTCGCGCAGGCGCCGCCGGACTACCGCGTCGGCCCGGGAGACACGGTCCAGGTGCTCGTCTACGGGGAACCGGGGCTGAGCGGGCCCTACCCCATCTCGGACACCGGGAACCTCGACTTCCCCCTGCTCGGCAGCGTGGCCGTGGACGGGAAGACGGCGGCCGAGGTCACCGAGCTGCTGCGTAGCCGGCTGACGCCCGGGTACCTCGTGAACCCCAACGTGAACGTGTGGCTGACCGCCTACCGCAGCCAGCCGGTGCAGGTCCTGGGGGACGTCGCCAAGCCCGGGCTCTACTACCTGCGCGGTCCCACCACGGTGCTGCAGATCCTCAGCGAGGCCGGCGGGGTCAGCCGTGGGGGCGTCACCGAGGTCCGGGTCACCCGCGGGGGTGAGGGCGGCGCGGTCTCGGTGCTGTCCTACGAACAGCTGATCACCCAGCAGGTGGGGGACCTCTCGCTCGCCGCGGGCGACATCGTCTTCGTCCCGCAGAGCCTGATCACCCTCATGGGGCAGGTGGCCAAGCCGGGGGAGATCCCCTACCGGGAGGGGCTCACCGTCACCCAGTGCATCGCCGCGGCCGGGGGGTCGTTGCCGATCGCCGACCTGGGGCACGTCTACATCCTGCGCGGTGAGCAGCGCATCCGCGTGAACGTGCGGCGGGTCCTGAAGGGTCGCGCGGCCGACGTCCCGGTTCAGCCGGGGGATCGTGTGTTCGTGCGGGAGTCGCCGGTATGAGGGGGGTGGCATGCGGTTGATGGTCACCGGCGGCGCCGGCTACATCGGCGCCCACGTGGTGGTCGAGCTGCTCGGACGCGGTCACGAGGTGGTGGTGGTGGACGACCTGCGCGCCGGAGACGGTGAGGCGGTGGCGCGGGCCCAGGCCATCGCCGGTCGGTCGTGCGCCTTCCATCGCCTGGACGTCGCGAACGTCCCCGCCATGCGGAACGTGCTGCGCGGCGTCGACGTCGTGGTGCATCTCGCCGCCGACAAGCTGGTGGACGACTCGATGGCCCGGCCCGAGCGTACCTTCCACAACAACCTCGGGGGGCTCACCGGGCTCGCCCGGGCCATGGCCGACGCGGGGGTCACCCGCCTGGTCTACTCGTCGAGCGCGGCGGTGTACGGGGCGCAGACCCGGATGCCCATCGCCGAGGACGCGCCGCTAGTTCCCGACAGCCCCTACGGTTGCTCCAAGCTCCAGGGCGAGCAGATCCTCGACTGGATCGCGCGTCGCCGCGGTTGGTCGGTGGTCTCCCTCCGCTACTTCAATCCCGTCGGAGCGCACCCCAGCGGGCGGATCGGGCAGCCGCTGGCAAGCGCGGCGGCGCTGGTGCCGCGGGCCCTCCTCGCCGTGGCCGGCCGGGGCCCCCCGCTGACGGTGTTCGGCGACGACTACCCGACGCCGGACGGCACCTGCCTGCGCGACTACATCCACGTCTCGGACCTCGCCCGGGCGCACAGCGTCGCGCTGGCCGGGCTCGCCGAGCCCGGGCACGAGATCTACAACGTGGGGACGGGGCGGACGTACAGCGTGCGGGAGGTGCTCGCCGCCTGCGCGCGCGCCACTGGTCGCGCCGTACCGGTGGTGATGGGGGCGCGGCGCCCGGGGGACATCGTGACGTCGGTGGCTGATCCGTCCCGGTTCCGCGCCGCGACCGGCTTCGAGGCGAAGCACGGGCTCGACGAGATGGTGACCGCCGCGTGGCGTTGGTGCACCCTATGCCCGGACGGCTACGGGCAAGGGCGAAAGGCGGGTTGATCAGGTAGACTGAGCGGGATGCGGGCGCTCCTCCACGCATGGGTCCTGATGGTCGCCGCGGCGTGCGGCGGCCCCGCCGGCACCGGCAAGACCGAGGGGATCGAGGCGGAGTCCGAGCCGCCCACGCTGACGGGCACCACCGACTCCGTGGACCCGATCGACCCGACCAACCCGACCGACACCACCACCACCACCACCACCCCGGACGTGCGCATCTGGCCGGGCGTGCCCGAGAAGACCGGCCCGGCGCCTTACTACGGCTTCTGGGGGCTCAACGGCTTCGTCACCCCCGAGGGCTTCGAGGAGATGAAGAGCCGGGTGGGGCTCACGATTTTCCAAGCGGCCAACGAAGACCCGGTGTGGACGGTCGGCACCCTGCTCCCGCAGGTGCGCGCGGCCGGGCTGCGCATGACGCTGCGGATGACCGGGGACCACGGCTACTACACCGAGGCCGGCGGGTTCAACCTGGCGGCTTGGAAGGCGCGGCTGGCGGAGTGGCGGGGGTCCGGCATCCAGCCCTTCATCGACGACGGCACGCTGGTGGGTCACATGCTGCTCGACGATGTCGTCAACTTCGAGACCTACGACCCCACCGGCGCGGACTTCGAGGAGATGGCCCGCACCAGCAAGGAGCTGTTCCCCGGGCTGATGACCTTCGTTCGTCAGAAGGCCACCGACCTGCCGATCCCCCCGGGAGGGCGCTACCGCTACGTCGACGCCCAGGTCAACCAGTACGAGGCGATGGAGGGGCCGGTGGCGGTGTACGCGGCCGCCCAAGCTGCCCGCGCGCGCCGATTGGGGCTGGGGGTGATCAACGGCCTCAACATCGCCGACGGGGGGGACGGTTCGAGCCGGCAGCCGGGCTATCGCGCGGACCACTGGGCGATGTCGGCCGACGAGATCACGACCTACGGGGAGGTCCTGGCCCGGGTGCCCAGCTGCGGGATGTTCCTGAACTGGGAGTACGACGCGGTGGAGACCTGGAACGATGGCACGATCGGCGCGGATTACTTTCGGCGGCCGGATCTGCAGGCGGCGTTGTCGGCCCTGGGCGAGCGGGTCGGGCGGCACCCCCACGTCAACCTGTTGAAGCCGAATCCGGGGTTGCCGTAGTCGGGGGCGCTGCTTCCCCTCTCCCTCCGGGTCCGGAGGGAGAGGGTGCCCGAAGGGCGGGTGAGGGCCGCACGCGCCGACGGGGCCCTTCTCCCCCGAGACCCCCCGTCCGCGTCGCGCTACGCGACGTCGCGAGCCACCCTCGCGCCGAGACCCCCCGAACCATCACCGCCGCGACGTCCCTTCCCCCGCCCCGCCCCGCCCGGCGTCCCAGGTCACCCGCACCGGCCCGTCCGCGCGCACGACCCAGCGCACCACGGCGCGCGCGCTGCGTCCGCGGGGCAGCTCCGGGTACAGCGGGTGCGCGGTGCCGATCCGGCTCCCCCAGCCGTCCAGCCAGCCCACCTCGCGCCGGGCCTCCCCGTCCACGACGGGGGCATGGACCTCGACCACCACCGGCGGCGCGGTGCCGATGCGCTCGGCGTAGGGCAGGCCGCTGGTGGGCAGGAAGCCGAGGTTCTCCAGGCGCGCCGTCACCTGGCACAGGCCGTCACCCAGGAGCTCGACCTCCACCTCCACCCGCACCTGGGGCAGCGCCCGCCGCAGCCGATCGGCCACGGTGAAGCCCTTGGCGCACTCCGCGGCGAGCAGGCGCAGCGGCGGGTTGTGCATGGTGCGAACCAGATCCAGTCCGCCAAGCTCCACCACGCCGAGTTGGGGGTGGGTGAAGGGGCGCCACGGGGCGATCCCCTCGTCCTCGCCCACGAACGCGTCGACCAGCTTCCCGCAGCGCTCGGGGTCCGGCTGGGTCCAGAACTTGCCCGGGTCGGGGTTGTCCGTCCCCGCGAACGCGAAGGGGTCCCAGAGCTCGAGCGTGTAGCCGGGCACGCCGAACACCGTGCTCATGGTGTCCGACCACACGCCGACGATGGGCTTCTTGGGGTTGTAGGTGAAGTCGGGGAAGGTGCGCAGGCAGCGCCAGCCGGTGCCGTCGACCATCTGCCGGCCCATGGTCTCCATCAGCCGGATGTCGGCTTCGTCGAGCGGGGTGTCGGCCCGGTAGGGCTGGGTGAGCAGCGCCCCGGTGTAGGTGTGGTTGGTCAGCCCGGCGGCGATGCGGCGATGGGCGAGGAAGGCGTCGACCACGGCGCGGGACTCGGGCTCGGAGAGCGTGACGTCCCCCCCGTCCATGCCGAACATCTCGAAGGGCTGCCAGGAACCCGGGAAGTTCCGGTTCAGGTCCAGACCGTGGAGCAGGCCGGCGGTGGTCCAGGTGTGGCCGTCCCACGCGAGGAAGTCGCCCTCGGCCGTCACCCACCACGCGTCGGCGGGGTCGTCGTCGAGGCGGCGGGGGCGCATCTTCGCGGATGCCGGGTCGTCGAAGACGAAGGGGCCGCTCGGGTGACGCCAGCGCATCCACCGGACCCGCCCGTCGCCGTCGAGGTCGTGCGGGTCGAGCCCCACCCGCGGGCGGCCGTCGCGGGGCGGCCGGAGGGTCGAGCGTAGGAACGGTGCCCCGCCGAGCAGCGCGGCGTAGCCATCGGGGCTGATGCACGGCACGAGGTGGACGGTGGAGCGGCCGAACTCGGCCACCAGCGCGGGGTCCGCGGCGGCGAGGCCGTCCAGCCAGCGACCGGCGGCGTAGACCAGCGCCATGACCCCCAGCCACTCGCCGGCGTGCGTGCCGCCGTCGAGCCACAACGCAGGCGTCGCCGATGGGTCCCGGTCGTGGTCGCCGATGGTCAGGCCGACGATGGGCTGGCCGCACCGGGAGGTGCCGATGGTGACGAGGCGGCACCAGCGGGGGTGCGCGGCCGCGGCGTCGGTGCAGAACGCGACGATCTCGTCGTAGGTGAGCCAGCGATCGCCACGGTAGTCGGGGTGGGGCACGGGGTCTCCGAGGTCCCGGCCCACGTAGCGCGCGCCGGTGTTAGGGGTCCTCGTTCGAGGTCGCCATGTTCGTGTTCGCCCTCTCGGCCCTCGCCGCGCCCGCCCCGCCGCCCATCGTGAACGGGGACACCACCCGGGACCTCCCCGAGGTGGTCACGCTGTGGGCGGCCAACAGCCGGGGTGAGGGGTACAACTTCTGCTCGGGGACGCTCATCGCCAGCAAGTGGGTGTTGACGGCCGCGCACTGCGTCGTGGCGATGGACGACGAGATGCCCAGCTACGGGCTGGACTACCTCTACATCATCGTCGGCTACGACCTGAACTCCTCGGCCGGGGTTCAGGAGTACGCCGAGGCCAAGGCCTGGCACGCCCACGCCGACTACGACGACCGCAGTCTGGACAACGACATCGGCATCGTCGAGCTGAAGACGGCGATCACCAGCATCGACTTCATGCCGGTGAACAAGGACCAGATCCGCAACTCCGAGATCGGAGACGACTACCGCTACGTCGGCTGGGGCATCACCTCGGACACCGCCCAGGACACCTCGAAGAAGCGTTACGCCGACATCCCGCTCTACCAGATCTCCAGCCAGATCATGGAGGGGTACGACCCGTCCGACGGCCAGAACGTCTGCTCGGGGGACTCGGGCGGCGCCGTCCTCCAGTTCCAGAGCAGCGGCACCACCTTCGAGCTGGCCGGCGTCAACAGCTACGTCTACGCGCCGAACGGGGACAACACGCCCTGCGCGGGCGGCGCCACCGGGGCGGTCCGGGTGGACGCGTACCTGTCGTGGATCCAGGGCTACACGCCGGTCTACAGCGAGGCCGAGCTGGGCGAGGCCGACGCCGACACCGACGCCGACGCGGACACCGACAGCGACACCGATACCGACACCGACACCGACACCGACGCGGACTCCGATACCGACATCACCAACACCGACACCACCATCACCGATGGGGAGGTCGTGAGTGACCCGGTTCGGCCCAGCGACGTGGGCGAGGACTACGGCACCGACGGCATGTGCGCGACCACCCCGGGCTTCGCCGGGTGGGGACTCGCGGCCATCGCCGCGGC
>JAYVAS010000616.1:0-2736 GCA_043750895.1 Pseudomonadota bacterium | reverse complement strand
GGTCGAGCCGCTGACCGGATCGACGTCCACGGTGCCGTCACAGTCGTTGTCCACGCCGTCACACACCTCGTCGGCGCCTGGAGACACCGCGCTGTCGGTGTCGTCACAATCGCCGGCCACCGTGGCGCCGAGGGTGTCGCAGGAGTCGACGCCGGTGCCGTCCTGGCCGTAGCCGTCGCCGTCGTCGTCGGTGTAGACGGTCGCGCCGTCGACCGGGTCTTCGTCGGTGGAGCCGTCGCAGTCGTTGTCGGCGCCGTCGCACAGCTCCGACGCGTCGGGGTTGGTGAGGGCGGTGGTGTCGTCGCAGTCGGTGTTGTCGCTGACGACGCCCTCGGTCGCGCTGCAGGCAACGACCGGCGCCGCGGCATCCCCGTAGGAGTCCCCGTCGCCGTCGGTGTAGTAGGTGGACGCGTCCGCCGCGTCGGCGCCGTCGACGGTGCCCTCGCAGTCGTTGTCCACGCCGTCGCAAACCTCGGTCGCGCTCGGGTTCACCGCGGCGTTGGAGTCGTCGCACTCCTCACAGGCGGCGAAGCCGTCCCCGTCGACGTCGGCGTACCCGATCGATCCGTCGCAATTGAGGTCGGTGGTGTCGGTGCAGCTCTCGGTCGCACCCGGATTCACCGCGGCGTCGCCGTCGTTGCAGTCCCCGCCGATGGCGGTGTAGCCCTTGGGCGCCGAGCAGCCCAACGCGGTCGTAGCGTCGTCGCCGTAGCCGTCGCCGTCCGCATCGGCGTAGTAGAGGACCTGGTCCACGGCGTCGGTGTCGGTGACGCCGTCACAGTTGTCGTCCAGGCCGTTGCACAGCTCCTCCGCCGCGGGGTTCACATCGGCGTTGGCGTCGTCGCATTCCTCGCAGGCCGGGTACCCGTCGGAGTCGGCATCGGCGTAGCCGATGGACCCGTCGCAGTTGAAGTCCTCGGTGTCGGTGCAGGCTTCCTCGGCGCCCGGATTGTACGCGGCGTTGGTGTCGTCGCAGTCGTCGTCGTTGTCGGCCACCCCGGCCGGGACGTCGCCGCAATACTCGACCGGAACCGAGGCATCCCCGTAGCCGTCGAGGTCCGCGTCCATCCAACCGGTGACGGAGCCCGTGGCGCCGTCGTCGGCGAGGCCCGAGCAGTCGTTGTCCAACCCGTCGCAGATCTCCTCGGCGCCCGGGTAGATCGAGGCGTCGGTGTCGACGCAGTCGTCGCCCACCACCACGCCGTCCCCGTCCTGATCGGTGTCCACCGTGGCGGGATCGCAGTCCTCGTCGATGCCGGTGTAGTAGACCTCGGCCGCGCCCGGGTTCACCTGGGCGTCGGTGTCGTCGCAGTCGCCGTCGTCGACCGAGTACCCGTCCTGATCCTGGTCTTCGACCAGACCGGTGGAGCTGCTGTCGTCGTCCTTGTTGGGACAGCCGAGCAACAGGGGAAGCGTCAACAAAGACCACATGCGCATGGGGATTCCTCCGAGGAGTACAGACTATGACCGAAGTGGCCGAGCCTCAAGGGGCAAAGCGGATGACGCAAGCTTGGCGCGAGGGATCGGCACGTAGACCGAGAGGTAGTGCACGCCGGCGATCGTCCCCAGGACGCCGGTGAGCACGGTGGGCACGGTGCCGTCGTAGCCGAGGAGCACGACCACCATCGAGGCGAACAGCGCCACCGCGGTGGCCCGCCCCCATCCGCTGGTTGCCGGAGGGGGCGTCTTCGCGGTCCGGAAGCGGTGGACGAGGAACGGGACGAACGGGCCCTGGAGCAGCTCCCGCGCACACCAGGCCAGCATGAACCAGTCGGGCACCAGGTCGCGCACCGCGAGTGTCCAGCCGAGGTTGACGTGGAGGGCCTTGTCGACCCAGGCGTCGAAGGCCGCGCCGGCCCGGGTGGCGGTGCCGGTGCGCCGTGCGACTTCGCCGTCGAGCACATCGGAGCCGATCGCGATCAGGTAGACCAGCAGGGCCAGCGGACCGGTCGCCCACCAGGGCGCCCCGGCCGCGAGCACGAGCCGGAATAGGGTGATCCCACCCGCGGCGGTGGCGAGGTCCTGGAGACGCATGGGGAGCGAGGCTTAACCGCGCGCCGCGGTCTCCCGGAGGGAGAAGGGAAGGCCGCTCCGGATGGGCGGGGTCGAGGTCCCAGGCGGCGTCTATCCGACCCCCACGACGTACCCCGCCCGCCCCACCGACGGATCCGCCTCCTCCATCCGGGCGCGGACCACTGGATCGCCGGCCTGAATGGCCGCCACCAGCGCGACCAGACCGCGGCGTGAGCCGTAGTAGTTGGAGGCGTCGTGATCGGCGGCCGAGTTGTGAGCGCGGACGGCGCTGCGGGAGAGGTCGGGCAGGTTCAGGAGCCGCAAGGCCGCCGACCACAACGCGTCGATCCGGTTCTGGTCGGCCGGGTAGTCGAGCAGCCCCGCGAGGGTCAGCAACAACATGCAGCGCCGCGCCAGCGGGGTGCCGACGGGAGCGCCGGCGAGGTGCCCGAGGTCGGCGAGGCGGTGCAGACACTCCGCGGCGACGAGCAGCCGCTTCAGCTCCCGCCCGGCGTGGGCGAGCTGGGCGTGGAACAGGACCTCCACGGCGATGGCGTCCGGACCCGGGACCCGGGTGATCCGGGCGACGGCGGGGAGCCGGCCCAGGTCCTCGACGACCGCGCCCACCGCGACGTCCCGAGGCGGATGGGCCCCGTCGAAGAAGCCGCCCGAGCGGAAGGGGTAGAGGAGCTCGCCCTTGCCGGGGAGCGCCGCCCAGAGGTC
>JAYVAS010000615.1:0-6330 GCA_043750895.1 Pseudomonadota bacterium | reverse complement strand
GACGTGCTCCTCACCGACGTCAAGATGCCCGGGATGGGTGGCATCGAGCTGCTCGGGCTGGTGCGCACGCACTGGCCGGACGTGCGCGTGGTGCTGATGACCGGCTTCGGGTCGGTGCCCGACGCCGTGGCGGCGATGAAAGCCGGGGCGGCCGACTACCTCATCAAGCCCATCGAGCGCGACGAGCTCCTCGTGCTGATCGAGCGCGCGCTCGCGACCCGCGCCCTACAGCGCGAGGTGATCGCGCTCCGAAAGGAGGTCGAAGCCCGGTACGGCTTCCACAACCTGGTCGGGGTCTCGGCGCCGATGCAGGAGGTCTACGAGCAGGTCGCCGCGGTCGCCGACAGCTCCGCCCTGGTTCTGATCCAGGGCGAGACCGGCACCGGGAAGGAGCTCATCGCCCACGCCATCCACTACCGGAGCCGGCGGGCCAACGGTCCGTACGTCGCGGTCAACTGCGGCGCCCTCCCCGAGTCGCTCCTCGAGAGCGAGGTGTTCGGCCACGAACGCGGCGCGTTCACCGGCGCCACCCGCCAACACCTCGGCAAGTTCGAGCAGGCCGACGGCGGCACCCTGTTCCTCGACGAAATCGGCGAGATCAGCCCCTCGGTCCAGGTGAAGCTCCTCCGCGTGCTCCAGGACGCGAGCTTCACCCGCGTCGGCGGTGAGCGCCCGGTGAAGGTCGATGTCCGGGTGATCGTCGCCACCAACCGGGATCTCCGGAAGGAGGTCCAGGACGGCAACTTCCGCGCCGACCTCTACTACCGGCTGAACGTGGTCGCGATCCGCCTGCCCCGGCTGTCGGAGCGGACGGACGACATCCCACTGCTGGTCGAGTTCTTCGCCCAACGGTTCGCCACCCGGCACGACCGTCCCGCCCCCACCTTCGCGCCCGGCGCCATGGCGGCGCTGAAGGCCTACCCCTGGCCCGGGAACGTGCGCGAGCTCGAGCATTTCATGGAGCGCACCGTGTTGCTCTCCCCGGGTGGCGAGGTCACGAACCTCCGGCTCCCGGACGTCGACGTGGTGCCCAAGGCCCGCGAAGACGTGCTCGCAGCCGTCGGTCCGGGGGGGCTACCCACCGCTCTCGATCAGTACGAGCGCCAGCTCATCACCGAGGCGCTCCGGGAAGCGGGTGGCGTCCAGGCCCAGGCCGCACGGCGCCTCGGCATCAGCCGCTCCAACCTGAACTACCGGATCGGTCGCCTCGGCATCCGTCTCCAGGACATCCGCTTCGAGTGATTCGCCTCTCGCGCCGTAGGGCCGCGGGCCGGGATCACCGGGCGGGGTACAACACCGCGAGCTGGGCGCAGTCCAAGCCCGCCAACGACTCGCTGGCGGCGCTGCACCGGTCGTCCGCCTCGGGTACCTGCCGCACTTCAAGGTCGGCGCGGGCCGCATCCCAGCCGTCCTGGCACGCGACGCGATAGCCGCGCTCGTCTTCGGCCCCGAAATCTTCCCAGTCGGCGCCCCAAGTCCCCAGGCAGCCGTCGAGCCGATCCGCGACCTCCGAGCAAAGCGCCAGACAGGGCTCGGCACCACAGCCGGCACCACTCCCCAGCCCGATCAGCAGGCAGAGGAAGGTGGCCAGGGACGGAATCGAACCGCCGACACGGGGATTTTCAATCCCCTGCTCTACCGACTGAGCTACCTGGCCGTTCCAGCATCTGACGGGCATGGCCGTCTCTAAGTCCGCGGCTACTATCGCGAGCGGGTGCCGTGTCAACGGCCAACTGCCTACGATGGCTCAGACGTCGAACGAGGTGCCGCAGCCACACTTCCGCTTGACGTTCGGGTTGTCGATCTGGAACCCGGCGCCGAGCAGGGCGTCCTCAAAGTTGACGATGCTGCCGCGCAGATAGCCGACGTGCAGCGGGTCCATGAACACCGAGACCCCGTCGAAGTCGAAGACCTCGTCTTCCGGCTGCGCTTTCTCCTCGAACTCGAGGAGGTAGCTGTACCCGGAGCAGCCGCCGCCCTGGATCCCGAAGCGGAGCCCGAAGCCCGGCATCTCGTTCTCGGCCAGGAGCCGCTTGATATGGGTGACCGCCGAGGCCGTGAGGGTCACCGTGGGCCGATCGGTGACGACCGGGCTCTCGATGAAGGTGAGATTGCTTTCCATGGATACTCCTACGGAGCAGTGTGGATGAAGGCTGAGCACATGTCTGTAAGCGCGGCCCCCGGCTACGGCCAGCGGGTGTTGGTGATCGACAACCTCGACAGCTTCACCGGTTCCATTGTCCAGTATCTCCAGCTACTCGGCGCCGCGGTCGTGTGCGAGCGCGCGGACGCCGTCACCGCCCTCTCCGGCTACGACCTCGTCGTCCTGTCGCCGGGTCCCGGGAGGCCCGAGGACTTCCCCGTGAACCTGCAGGTGCTGCGGGCGCCGCCGTCGCCGGTGTTCGGGGTCTGCCTCGGGATGCAGGCGATGGCGCTGGCCGAGGGCGGAGAGGTCGTGCCCGCCGGACGTCCCGTGCACGGGCGGACGAGCGTGATCCACCACGACGGGACCGGCGTGTACGCGGGCATTCCCACGCCGTTGCGCGCCACCCGGTACCACTCCCTGGTGGTCCGACGGCGCTCGCTGCCCGACACGCTGACGGTGACGGCGCGCCTGGGCAACGGCACCATCATGGGCCTCCGGCACCGCACCCTCCCCATCGAAGGCGTCCAGTTCCACCCCGAATCGGTGGCGACCGAACACGGACTCGCGCTGTTCGCGAACGTGCTCAGGGGCTCGCGGGCGGGGTGACCCAGCGCCCCGCATCGCGGATACGGAGCTTCTCGAACATCCGATCGAGCGCCACCTCGAGGTCGATGCCCTGCTCGTTCGCCATGCACAGCGTGATGAAGAGCACGTCCGCCAGCTCCATGGCGAGGTCGGCCTCGCCTTCGCTGCTCCGCTTCCGCTTCGCCCCGAACCGGTGGTTGTACTCCCGCGCGACCTCCCCGGTCTCTTCGGTGAGGCGGGCGAGCAGGGACAGCGGCGGCCAATACCCGCCGTTGGCGCGGATCCACACGTCCACCGCCGCCTGGGCCCCCTTCACGGTGAGCGGATCGTTCATCCGCTCTTCCGGCGGCCACCCCGCCCGACGTCGGCCGCGATGCGGTCGAGGATGCCGTTCACGAACGCCCGGGACTCGGCGCCGCCGAAGCGCTTCGCGAGCTCGATGGCCTCGTTCATCGACACCGAAGCCGGGATGTCCGACCGGTGGCGCAGCTCGTAGGCCCCGAGCCGGAGGATGTTGCGGTCCACGGTGGGCATCCGGGGGATGCGCCAGTTGATGCTTGCCGCTTCGATGCGCGCGTCCAGGTCCTCCCGATCCTCGAGCGCCCCGCGCACCAACGCCTGCGCGAACTCCGTCTCGTCGGGGGTGAGGGCCTCGCCGAGGAGCTCTGCATCGTCGAGCATCGCCGCCCACAGCCCGCTTAGCGCCTGCGGGCCCGTGAGGCCGGCGACATCGACGGCGTAGAGGGCCTGCATCGCAAATTCCCGAGCTCGGCGGCGAGAGGACATCAGGTCTCGAGGCTGCGAAGGAGGTTCACCATCTCGATCGCGGTCTGTGCCGCTTCCGCGCCCTTGTTCCCCATCTTGGTGCCGGCGCGATCGATGGCCTGCTCGATGGTGTCCGTCGTCAACACCCCGAAGATCACCGGGACGCCGGTTTGCAGCATGACGTCCGCCACGCCGCGGGCGGCTCCGCCGGCGACGTAGTCGAAGTGTGCCGTCCCGCCGCGGATGACCGCGCCGAGGGCGATCACCGCGTCGTAGCGGCCCGACTCCGCGAGCTTCTTGCAGACCACCGGCGTCTCGAAGCTGCCGGGAACGCGGACCACGGTGATCGCGTCCGGCGAGGCGCCGTGACGGACCAACGCGTCCACCGCGCCTTCGACCAGGCGAGCGGTGATGAACTCGTTGAACCGGGACGCCACGATGACGTAGCGGCCACCGACATCGACCAGGGATCCCTCAACGAGCTGGGGCACACGAACTCCGATTGCGGCGGCACGCCTATCCGGAAACCGGCCCCCCCGCCGCCCCTCGTTGACCTAGCCGACCGGGTCGCCGGGGAAGAGGTGGCCGCTGCGCGACCGGGCGGCCAGAAAAGCGACCCGATCAGCGTTCGGCTGGGTGCTCAACGGGATTCGCTCGACGACGTTCACCCCGTAGCCCTCAAGCCCGACGATCTTGCGCGGGTTGTTGGTGAGCAGGCGGATCTCGCAGGCCCCCAGATGGGCGAGGATCTGCGCCCCCACCCCCAGCTCGCGCAGGGCGTCGGTGGGCTCGGGCGGCGCGGCGCCGAGGTGCTCCCGCAGCCGCGACAGCAGCGCCTCCTCGGAGCCGTCGATGTGCATGTACAACACCACCCCGCGCCCCTCGGCGTGGATGCGGGCCATCGCCGCCTGGATCTGGTCCGCCGAGTCGGACGACAACGGCCGGAACACGTCGACCGGGCCGGCGCTCGCCTGCACCCGCACCAGCACGGGCGCCCCCGCGGGATCCCCCCGCCACAAGGCCATGTGCAGGCCCCCGGGTGTCGAACGATAGACCCGCGCGTTCCACGTGCCGTAGGCCTCGGTGGGGAGGGTCACGTCCATGACCGGGGTCACCAGCTGCTCGTGCCGCATCCGCCACCGGATGAGGTCGGCGATGGTCACGATGTGGATCTGGTGCTTCTCGCCGAAGCGCTCGAGGTCCGTGAGCCGCGCCATGGTCCCGTCGTCGTTCATCACCTCGCAGATCACGCCGGCCGGGGTGAGGCCGGCGAGCCGAGCGAGGTCGACGGACCCCTCGGTCTGCCCGGTCCGGACGAGCACGCCGCCGTTCCGGGACCGGAGGGGGAACACGTGCCCGGGGGTGACCAGGTCGTTCCCACCTTTGGCTTCGTCGATGGCGACGAGGATGGTGTGCGCCCGATCCGCGGCCGAGATGCCGGTAGAGACGCCCTCGCGGGCTTCAACCGACACCGTGAACGCCGTCGCGAAGGGAGCCCGGTTGTTCGACGACATCATCGGCAGCTGGAGCGTCTCGACCCGATCTTCGGTGAGCGTCAGGCAGATCAGGCCGCGGCCCCAGGTGGCCATGAAGTTGATGGCCTCGGGGGTCACCGCCGAGGCGGCCATCGTGAGGTCCCCCTCGTTCTCACGATCCTCGTCGTCCACAAGGATGACCATGCGGCCGGCCTTGATGTCTGCGATCGCGACCTCGACCCGGCGCTCCGGGTCGGAAGACATCACTTCGAACGCCATCATCACTCCTCGGCGAAGCCCGCCGCGCGTAGTTTGTCCAGCGTGACCCTGGCTCGGCCGCCGAGCATCCGCTCGACGTACTTGGCGAGGATGTCGACCTCGATGTTCACGCGGTCTCCTGGGCGTAGTTGCCCCAGTTTGGTCACCGAGATCGTGTGCGGCACCAGCCCGACCCAGAACGTGTCTCCGACGATACCGTTCACGGTCAGCGAGACGCCGTCGATGCAGATGGAGCCCTTCTCGACGACGTAGCGGGTGTGCGCGTCGGGGAGGACGAGGTCGAGGCGCGTCCACTGCGGACCGGGCACGCACGCTTTTACTTTTGCAATTGTGTCGACGTGCCCTTGTACGATGTGGCCGCCGAGCCGATCTGATGCACGCAGGGCGCGTTCCAGGTGGACGCGATTCCCGGGTGCCCGACCACCGAAGGTGGTCATGCGTATCGTTTCCTCCCCCGCGGCCACCTGGAACGCCCCTGGCTCCGACGACTCGACCGTCAAACAAACGCCATCACAGGCGATCGACTCGCCCAGCATGAGCTCGGTGAAGGTGGACTGGATCTCCAGCACCTTCGCCGAGCCGCGGGGGCGAATGGCGCGGATGGTGCCGATGTCGGTCACCAGGCCGGTGAACATCAGACCCTCTCCAGCACGAGATGGAAGTCTTCACCGACCGGGGCGCCGTGGACGAAGCGAAACGCGGGCGCATCCGGGAGCGAGAACCCCGCCCCCCCGACGAAGCCAGGGCCACCGGCGAGCACCCGACCGTTGACGAACAACTCCATCCGGTCTGCATAGCCGCCTTCGAGCAGGCTCCGATGTACGCTACCTCCGCCTTCGGCCAGGATTCGGTGGAGGCCACGCGCCGCGAGGTCGCGCAGCACGGCGCCCAGGTCGACTCCCCCGGGGCCCGCCGGGACCTGCACGACCAGCGCCGCCCCCATCGGGCGGGGCGCCACGGTGGTGTACAGGATCGGCGGGCGCCCGGCGGTGAGCAGCGCCGCCCCCGACGGGGTGCGAAGGGTGCTGTCGAGCACGACGGGGACGGCGTCGCGGCCGCCGGACACCCGGGTGGTCAGGG
>JAYVAS010000614.1:0-8566 GCA_043750895.1 Pseudomonadota bacterium | reverse complement strand
GAACTACTACACCGGCGGGGCCTACGCGATCCCGATCGTGGCAGGGCAGTGGAACTTCTATCTCGGGGATCACTGGTCCATCTTCCCCGAGTTGGGGGTGGCGGTCCACTTGGGGTTCGACGATGTCGGATACGGGGAGCGGGCGTGGCTCTATGCCACGCCCGACCTCGGGTTCGGGGTCCGGTACCACTTCGACCGGCGCGCCGCCCTGCTCCTTCGGGTCGCGACCCCCTGTGGGGCGCAGATCGGGATGACCTTCTAGCCGGTACCCCGCGCAGCGGGCTCGATCGGCAGGCTTCCGGCCGCCGGCGAGTTGGGCAGCGACCAGCCGCAGACCACCACGGCGAGCGGCTTCTACGTGACAGTCGGCGCGACACCGTTTCGTCGCTCATCAACTCAGAGGACACACCATGACCATCGCTCTCCTGCTCGCCCTCACCTTGGGCTGCAACAACGACGCTGCCGACCTTCAGAAGAACGCGAACAGCGCCCAGGTCGACGCCAACAAGAAGATCGCGGACGTACACATCGACGCCAACCAGGAGACGCGCGATCTCCAGGCGGCGGCGGACAAGAAGATCGCTGCCGCAGAGGCCGACTTCCAGTCGCTTCGGGAGGGTTACCGCCACGCCACCACGGGCGCATTGATCGCCCTGGACGTCAAGATCGCCAATCTCGATTCGGCGGCGATGAAGGCCAACGGCGCCGCGAAGACCACCAAGATGGCGTCCATCGCCGCGGTCAAGACTCGTCGGGAGGCCTTCCTCGCCAGCTATGCCGCGTTGGACAGCGCCACGTATTCCACCTGGGACGCCACCAAGGCGCGCTTGGACGCCGAGTGGGCCGCGCTCTCCAATGCGGTCGACGCAGCGTGAGTCGGTGAGTCTACATGAACCGGCCGAGCTGCTCTCCCCCGCAACGAAGGACCTGCATCGTGCCATCCTGTCGCTGATGGAGGAGCTCGAGGCGGTGGATTGGTATCAGCAGCGCGCCGACGCGTGCGACGACGACGCCCTGCGGGCCGTGCTCATCCACAACAAGAACGAGGAGGTCGAGCACGCGATGATGAACCTGGAGTGGATTCGTCGCAACAGTCCCGTGTTCGACGCCAACGCGCGCCGCTACCTCTTCACCTCCGGGTCCATTGTTGCCACCGAGGGCGCTGCCACCGCCGGTGCAGCCACCGGGGACGCGGTCGTCGAGCCCCCTTCCCCGCCGAGCGATCCCGCCCCCGGCAGCCTCGGCCTCGGGAGCCTGAAAGGATGACCATGGACCTTCTCCGCCGCGATCTTGCCCCAATCCTCCCTGAGACCTGGAAGCGCATCGACGCCGAAGCGGCGCGCGTGCTCCGGGTTCACCTCGCCGGGCGCAAGCTGGTGGACTTCCGTGGTCCGTTCGGTTGGGCCTTCGCGGCGGTGAACACCGGGCGCCTGTCGGTGCTCGGCCAGGACCCGGTTCCGGCCGTCGCCGCGGGGCTGCGGGTGGTGCAGCCGCTCATCGAGGTCCGAACCCCAATCCTGTTGGATCTGCTCGAGTTGGACGCCGCCGCCCGAGGTGGAGACAATCCGAACTTGGCTTCCGTCGTGGACGCCGGAGAGCGCATGGCGCGCGCCGAGGACGCCGCGATCTTCCTCGGCTACCCGGAGGCCGGAATTGCGGGGATCATCTCCTCGAGCCCGCACGCCCCGGTCGTGGTCGGGGGGGCCGCGCACCTCCCGCGGTCCCTGGTGGAGGCGATCGACACGCTACGTGGCAGCGGCGTGGGTGGGCCGTACGCCCTCGCGCTGGGTACGCCGCTCTACGAGGAGGTCACCGCCGCCACCGAGGAGGGATACCCGATTCGGAACCGCGTCGAGCGCCTGCTCGGGGACGGACGCATCGTGCACGGACCGGCCATCCCTGGGGGCGTGCTGCTATCGACCCGGGGCGGCGACTTCGAGCTGACCGTGGGCCAGGACCTCTCCATCGGGTACGCCTTCCACACCCGGGAGCAGGTCGAGCTCTATCTTGCCGAGTCGTTCACCTTCCGGGTGCTCGAACCAGGCGCCGCCGTCCACCTGCGGCTGGCGTAGCGTCCTACGCGGTGCGGCTGTCCGTCAGTCCCAGGCAGGGGTGGCTGGCGTCGCCGCGCCCGCCATGATCCGCTTCACTTCGAGCTTGCGCTGCATCGACGCGCTCGTCATGTACCGGACCATGCCGAAGATGGGGCGCTCCGGCCCCCACGCGCGGTCGTAACGCCCGAACACCCACGCGACCCCGGCCACCGAGCTGGGATCCCGCCCGTCGAGGGCGTACCGGTTGTTGAGGTCCAGCAGGGTGGCGAACCCCTCCGCCGGGGAAGGGCTCCATTCGAGCACCTTCTTTCCCCACAGCATCCGTAGTTGGTTGTGCATCCACCCCTGTTCGACGAGCTGGCGTTGGGCGGCATTCCAGAGGGGGTCGTGGGTGGACGCGCCCGCGAGGGCGTCCGGGTCGTAGAGCACGGGGCGGTGGTCGGCGGCGTGCTTCTCCAGGGTGGCGCGGGCCCAAGCGGGCTGCCCTTCGTAGCGGTCGTAGTGCGGCAGGTAGGCGGCGCCGTTCTGGGCCAGCTCACGCCAGGTGACGAGCTCGTCGAGGAACTTCGCGAGGGGCTCGGGAAACGCCTGTAGACCGAAGGTCGCGTCGACGCTGGCGTGGTTCTCGAGGGCCTCCAGCACCGCCCAGGTGGAGAGGTGGCCCCAGTGGAGCCAGGGGGAGAGTCGGCTGGTGCGGTTCCGATCCGGGTGTCGTCCGTCCTCGATCCAGCCGTCGGCGTGGGGGAGGAAGCGGGCGAGGGCAGTCAGGGCGGCCGTCTCGCCTCCGGGCTGCGCGGCGGGGCCCACGCGGGTGTCGAGGCCGGTTGGCAGGGTCGGGACGGGGGGGGAGGGGGCCCATCGGGCGAGGATGCGCGGGTCGATGAGGCCCGGCGTGTCGAGGGCGACGCGGGGGAGGTCGCCGGTGAGGGGGTTCGCGCGCGGGCGGCGGCCCAGGTGGGTGGGTAGCTCGCGGGCGAGCATGCCGCGGAAGTCGAACGCCCGCAGGTAGCCGCGGCCAGCCACCTTCACCGGGAGCAGGCCCACGCCGTCGACGGCCTCGATGCGACGGGAGATCCGCCGTGCCGCGGCGGCGCGCATCGACGGGAAGAAGAAGCTCGGGGTCAGGTCGGTCACCACCAGGCAGGCGTCGGCCGCCAGGCCCTCGAGCAGACCGCGGGCGGCGCCGGGGGCGGGCTCCACGTACCGATAGTGGGCGACGCCGGCGCGCGCGAAGCGGGGGGCAAGGTCGGCCATCCCCGCGAGGCCGAAGTGGTGGCTGCGCGCGGTGGCCCAGGGGTAGTCGTGGCGAAGGGCCTCGAGCACCACGAGCGGCCTCCCCAGCTCGCGGGCTCGGTCGACGGCGTGCTCCAGCGCTGGATTGAAGCCGATCCGGCGATTGCCCACCATCCACAGGAGCACATAGCGTCCGGCCGGATGGAGGGGTGCCGGGTGGAGGACTTCGAGTCGGAGTGGATCAACCATTGAGACCTATGCGAATAGTGGTCGCATACTATTCATAAGTTAGCCACTGCGCTCGATCCCTGCGTTCAGAACCGCCCGGGGCCCCATCCGAGGCGCACGGTGTCCCGGACCTCCTCCCACGCCAGATCGGGGTTCAGCTCCGTCCACTCGGCGCGGAGGCGATCCTCGGCGGTGGTCGTCCAATCGGAGCCGTACTGCAGCGATGCCGCGTGCCCGTACCGTAACGGTCGCTCGGCCGCCTCCCAGTTCGCCCAGTCGTAGGGCCCACGGGCGGCGCCCGCCTCGGCCGCCCGGGTCCCGTCCCGCGCGAAGCGCTCCGCCTCCCGGGCCATCTGGCGCGCTGCCCGACGCACGTGCGCGTCGGCCGCGTCGGCGTCCATGGGGTTGGTCTCCCCCTCCGGCGGGATGGTGTCCTTCCCGGTCGCCTGCTTCATGGTGTCCCCGATGGTCTGGTTCAGGTCGATTCCGCTCCGTCCGGCCGACAGGTCCGACTTGGTCTGCTCCCAGTCTCGACGGAAGGCCGCCTTCACCCGGTCCCACCCGCGTTCGTGGTCTCCGGCCCACCAGGTCGGGGTCCCAGGGGGATGGTCTTTGTTGGTTTCGTCGTTCATGCTGACTCCTTGCACCCGAGGGTGCGTTGACGTGCTGGTTGGTCGGGACACTTCGAAGGCCGCCGGGCTACGGCGTGGGGCCGGGGAGGGGGGCGTCGCGCCCCCCGGCAGGGAACTGCAACAGCGTGAGCAACGCCCGCTCGGCGGGCGACGCGGTGGGTCCGAACCCAAGGACGACCACGCCCCTACACGCCGAGCCGTCGGGACGGGGTGCTTGGAGTGCGAGCACCACACACATGTCGTCGGGGTCGCTGGCCCCTTCGAATCGGTGGATCGCGTCGATGCGCGCCGCATCCGCGGGCCAATCGTGGTTGCAGGAGGTGCAGCGCAGACCGGAGCCGTCGTCCGTCGGCATCAGTGCGCAGCAGTACCCGCTGGACTCGTAGTCGATGAGGAGCTCGGGGATGGACCGCTCCTCGCCCGGCACGAGCGGCTGGGCGGGACACAAACCGCCCGTGGCCGGACCCGCCACCACTTCGCCCGTCGGGGCGAAGCGACTGCCGTGCAGCGGACAGTCCCACGTCGCGGCGGCGGCGTTCCACCGCACCAGACCCCCGGCGTGGGGGCAGACTGGACTCAGCAGGTGCAACCGACCGGCGGGGCTCCGGTAGGCGGCCACGGGTTGTCCGGCCAAATCAGCGATGCACCCACTCCCGGGCGGCACGTCTGCCACCGGGCCGCCCCGGTGGGCATGCAGACGATCACCCACCGCGCGCCACGCCGACTCGGCGTTTTCGGCCAGGAAGCGGCGCGCCGAGGCGAGGGGCTTGAAACGCTGAGGGCGGAACACGCTCTCTCCTTGCGGCTCGTCCTGGATCAGGGCCGCGAGGTCCAACGCCGCCGCCACCCCGAGGGTGAGGCCGTTGCCACCGAAGCCGGTGGCGACGTAGACGTGTGCCTCCGTCCCCAGGCGGCCCACGTAGGGGAGACCGTCCACCGACTCGAAGACCTCGCCGGACCAACGCGAGACGAACTCCAGGATCTCGAACCGCGCGCGCGCGTAGGCCTCGAGCGCTTCGAAACGCCCCTCGGAGCTGCGGCCGCTGCGGTGGTCCTCACCTCCCACGAGGAGTACGCTCCCACGCGCGGGGTCCTCGGTGCTGCGCAGGTAATGGTAGGGATTGGCCGTGTCCCAATAGAGGCCCGAGAGGGCCTCTCCCGCCACGCGAAGTGCGAGTACGTAGGACAGGTAGGCGGCGGTTCGTAGCTGGAGCGGGAGCACCACGCCGATCGGGGTGTGCGACGCGTGAACGACGTCCCGGGCGCGCACGATGTGGCCGCCCACTTCGAGCAGGCAGGGCTCTCCGGGGATGACCCTCTCCACCCGGGTCCCCTCGAAGATGTGGCATCCGCCGCCATCCACGCGTTCGGCCAGCGCGGCCACGTAGCGAACAGGATCGAACCGGGCCTGGTCCCGAAACCGCACCGCGCCGTGCATGAACGGGAGCGGCCCCTCGGCCACGTACTCAGCGTCGATCCCGAGCCCCCTCGCCACCGGGAGCTCCGCCTCCAACGCCGCGCGCCCCGAGTCGTTCTCGGTGTACCGCCAACCGTCCACCCGCTCGAAGCCGCAGGGGATTGCGTACCGTTCGACCGTGCTGGCCACGTGGGAGATCGCCTCCCGACCCTTGGACGCGGCTTCGACTGCGCCACGGTGACCAAATCGGCGCTGGAGCAGTGGGAAGTCCACATCCAGGGCACAGGTGAGGTGTCCGGTAGAATGCCCGGTGCCCCCGGTCCCTACCTCGCGCATCTCCAGGACCACCACGCGCCGGCCCGCCAGCTTCAGCAGGTGGGCCAGCGATAATCCTGTAATTCCCCCACCGATGATCGCGACGTCGGTCTCGATGTCCCGCCGGAGCGGCGGATGCTGACCTGGGGTCGGGGTCGGCCGCCAGAGCGGAGCAGCGTGCACGGGCACCTCACCACCCGACGCTTTCGCGGGTGAGTTGTGTTCGATGCCCAAACCATCCCGAGACGCGAGTGTCGTGCCAATCGAGGTCGTTTCGAGCTTGTGGGAGGAGCGTATGCACGCGCGCGCCCAAAGCGTCGCGGTATTCCAACCAGGGCACAATTTCACTCGCCCTGGTTGGATGCCGGGGACGTGGGCGATGTCGAGGGGTCGCGTCAGCGCGCGGTGCGGCGTCGCCGCGTGGCCAGCGCCGCGGCCGCGACGAGCGTACCGAGGCCCGCCGCGCCGCCGGTGGACGTGGCACAACCGGCCGCGTCCGGGGGGGCAACCTCCGCGTCTCCGACCGCGGTCGGGTCGAGCATGGCCACGGGCTCCCGCTCGGGCGCCGTGCGCGCCGTCACCGCGGTGGCGGTGAGGCGGCCCGACTGCGACGTGGTCTCCAGTCGGAAGCTCGCGTAGGGCGACTCCTCGTGCAGCTTCGTCCACACGTACACCACCCGGCCGCTCGCGCCGGCCACGACCGCATTGCCCTCCGGGACGTCTTCGGCCGAGCCGACCACGCCAGAGGTGCTGGTGACCCGACCCGTCGACGAGATCTGGGTCGCGTACACGTCGCCCACGCCGGGTTCGAGCCCGCTCTGCGCGCGCCAGTCGGTCCACACCACCGAGTAGTTGGTGCGCCCGCTCCAGGCGATGTCCGGGTCGAACTGGGTGTTCGACGCGCTGGCGACCGTGAACCCACGCCCGTTCCCGACCAGCGTGCCGGTCGAGTCGATGCGGCGCCCGCGGACATCGCCGTTGTCGGCCCAGACCACCATCGCCGACGAACCGTCGGTGGCCACGTTCACGTCCGTCTCCCGCGCCGCCGATCCGGTCGTCCGGACCCGGGCCATCGCGCTGGCGGTGCCGGTCGACTGGACCACGCTGTAGTAGGCGTAGGTGGTGGAGCTGTCGTGGCTCGACCGTACGTTGCCCACGACCATCCACCCGCTCCCGAAGGCGCACACGTCGGGCTGCTCCGCGTAGTTGCTCGCCAGCGTGACGGGCGTGGTGTCGGTGAGCGTGCCCGAGCTGGAGACGCGGGCGAACTGCAACCGCGACTGGTCGCCGGAGTAGATGTAGGTGCCGGCGACGAGGAAGTCCCCGGCGGTGGAGGCGGCCACCGCGGGGGTGTAGCCGGAGAAGATCGCGATGGGGCTCGCGTCGAGGACGGCGCCCGAGGAGTCGACCCGGACCCCGACGACGCCGTTCGCGGCGGTGCTGGGGTCGAGGTCGACCCACACCACGAACCACACGGTTCCGTTCCAGGCGACCGCCGGATCGGAGAGGCCGACGCCGGCGGCGATCTCGATGGGCGCTGCGTCCCGCGCTGCACCGCTCGTGTTGGTCCGCCACGCAAGGATGCGCACCTCGTCGGCGGTCTGGCTCTCCGCCACCACGAGGTAGCCACCCGAACCGCCCGCGATCGCCGGATGGGTCTGCGCGGGGGCCGAGACCGCCGCGTCCTCGATCGCGCCCAGCGTGCCGTCGGAGGCGACGGTGCTCGCCTTCAGGTCGGCGTCGGACATTTCCCCCTGGGTCACCCAGGACACGATCATCCCGTCATCGCCCCCCGCGGCGACGGGCATGGTGGTGTAGTCGAGCGCGCCGGTCACGTTGACGGTCGACCCCAGGGTGCCGGCGGTGTCCACCAGCGATCCGTAGATGGCCGCCGCGGCGCCGTACTCCCACGCGACGCCCCAGCCGGACCCGGTCCACGCCGCGTCGGGGTGGACGTCCATCGGCCAGCTCGTGCCGCTGAGCGTCTCGCCGCCGGTGATGCCCACGGTGCCGGCTTCACTCACGGGGGTTCCCTTCACGGTGCCCCAGTAGGCGCCGAAGGAGTCGTCGTACCAGGCCACGTAGAAGCCACCGCCGCCGGTGGCCAGCGTCGGCTGCACCGAGCTGTAGCTGTCATCAACGACCGCGAAGGGGCTCCCCAGCGAGGCGAGGTCGGCGTCGACCGTGAGCCCCATGATGTCGTCGTCGTTGTCCCACGCGCTGTAGGCGACCAGGTAGCGGTCGGTGCTCCACGCCATCTCGGCGTTCACGGGGGCGCCGTAGTTGCTGGCCGGCGTGTAGACGCGCTGGGGGCCCAGGGTGGTGCCGTCGGCGGCGACGACCGCGCCGTCGAGCACGTAGCTGCCGAGGCTGGAGTCCACGGCCTGCCAGATCACCGCCCAGCCGGAGCCATCGCTGGCGACGTCCCAGACGGACTCGGTGTCGTACTCCTCGTCGACGAGGGAGATGTCGGTGGTGTCGAGGACCGACCCGTCGCCGTCGACGCGCCGGGCGGCGACTCCCTGGCCCCAGTAGGAGGTGGTGGGGGCATCGGCGTCGTAGGCCACCAGCCAGTCGGTGCCGTTCCAGGCGGCGCGCGGGGACTGTTCGGTCCACGGGCCGTTGGCCACCGGGAAGGACACGGTGTCGAGGGGGGCGCCGTCGGCGCCGAGGCGGATCGCGTAGAC
>JAYVAS010000613.1:0-5368 GCA_043750895.1 Pseudomonadota bacterium | reverse complement strand
AACATCGACGAGGACGCCGGCGGGCAGACCTGGTTCGACATCTGCAGCACCCCCGGCGGGGTCGAGTACTCCGGCTTCACCTGGTGGGACGGCACGGTGGAGTCCGAAGGCGACATCACCACCCCCGAAGGCGAGACGGTCAACGCGGCGCGGGAGCTGCAGGGCTCGGGCTCGGTACGCCAGGGCGGCGCCGGCCTCGTGGAGTTCTCCGGCGAGGCCCAGGACTCGCTCTCCCGCACCCGGGCGCCCAAGTACGACCGGTGGACGTGGTCCAGCACGGTGTCCGGTACGCTCACGGGCACGGACGTCTTCGCCGGGGACACCCTCGCGCCGGGCGGCTGGCGCACCGACCTCGCGATCTACGCCACCGGCGGCGACGCGCAGCTCTACGAGCCCACCGGCAACATTTTCCTCTTCGAAACCAAGATCCAGGGCCGATTCGACTCCGTGGAGATGGACTTGTCCTTCCCCGGTCCCGGTAGTGTCGGCCCCGACGACTGCGCGCTCGAGCCGCGGGGCTGGATCGGGCTGCGGGACGAGAACGCCTACTGGTACGACGTCGTCTTCCTCCCCCGCTACGACGACACCCCCGGAGACACGGCCGCCACCGCGGACGCGTACAGCGCCTGCGACGGCTGCGGCCACGTCTACATCCGAGGGCTCGACGTGTCGGGCGACCTCGGCGAAATCTGCCTCGACTTTGATTTCGTATGGAGCGAGTCCCCGGTGATCCCGCCGGAGACAGCTGATTTCGTACTACCCCTGCACTCCCTGGAGGAACCATGATTCTCCTCCTGCTTGCCTGCGCGACCGAGGATGGCCCGTCCGACGGCCTCACCCTCCTGTCTCCGCGGGAGCAGCTCATCCGTGTCTCGATGGACCTCCGCGGTGTCCACCCCTCCGAAGAGGAGCTGGTGGCCATCGAGGGCGCCCCGAGCCTGTACGACGACTTCGTCGACCGCTACCTGGAAGATGAACGTTTCCTCGACCGGGTGGAGGAGGTCTGGAACCTCCGCTTCCTCACGCGGAACGGGAATTCGTACTTCGACCCGATGGAGGCCGGCATCGTAGGCCTGGACGCCGCAGCGGTCGCCGACTCGGTGGCCGACGAGCCGCTCCGACTGGTCCGGCACATCGCCGAGCACGACCTGTCCTACACCGAGGTGGTGCTCGCCGACTACACCATGGCCGACCCCGTCGTCGCCCAGATGTGGAACACCGACTACCCCGCCGGCGCGACCGGCTGGCAGGCGGCCCACTACCAGGACGGGCGCCCCCACGCGGGCATCCTGACCATGACCACGATCTGGCAGAAGTACCCGTCCATGGGTGGAAACGCGAACCGGCACCGCGCCAACGCCGTCAGCAAGATGTTGCTGTGCGACGACTACCTCGAGCGCCCCATCGTGCTCAGCCGGGCGAACATCGACCAGCTCACGATCGACCCCGAGTTGGCCATCCAGAGCGACACCTGCCAATCGTGTCACGCCACGATGGACCCGCTCTCGGCCCACTTCTTCGGGTTCTTCCGCTACGAGTCGGACAACATGGGGATCCGCGAGGCCACCCTGTACCGTCCCGAGAACGAACAGGGCTGGCGGGAGTACGCGAACAAGTCGCCCGGGTACTACGGTCGGCCCACCGCCAACCTCCGCGAGCTGGCCGAGAGCATGGTCGAGGACCCCCGCTTCGCCGACTGCGCGGTGCAGACCGCGTTCGAAGGCTTCGGGCAACGCACCCTCACCGACAGCGACTGGGCCGAGTTCAGCAGCATCCGCGACAGCTTCGTGGCCAACGGGATGACGATCAAGCCGCTCGTGCGGAGCATCGTCACCTCGCGGGAGTACCTCGCCACCTCGGCCGCCGACGAGGCGACCAACGATCGCCTCCCCACGGTGAAGACGGCGTCGCCCGCGCAGCTCGCGTCGACCATCGAGGACATCACCGGCTACCGGTGGACGTTCAACGGGCGCGACGGCCTCACCACGCAGGACATGGGCCTTCCCGTCCTGGCGGGTGGGGTCGACGGCGACTTCGTGTCGACCGCGACGTACGAGCCGAGCCTCGGCATGGCGTTCATCCAGGAGCGCCTCGCGCAGTCGGCCGGCTACGCCGTCGCGGATCATGACCTGGACGCCGCGCGCACCGACCCCGCAATCCTGCTGAAGTACGTCACCGCGACCGACACCCCCGACACCGCACCCGACGCGTTCGACGCCCAGGTTCGGTACCTGTACCTCCGCGCCACCGGCCTGCCCCTCGCAGCCGACGCCACGGAGCCCGCTGCTGCCGCCGTCCTCTGGAAGCAGCTCTACTCGGTGGAAGCCAATCCTACCCAGGCCTGGGCCGGGATTGTCTCCGCCGTCCTCCGCGACCCTCGCGTCCTGTTCTACTAGGAGCACAACCATGAAAATCACCCGTCGTGGATTGATTCGTGGCTCCGTCGCGCTGACGGCGTCGGCCTTCGCGGGTCTCCGCCCCAACCCCGCCCTGGCCGCACAGGGCGAGCGCAAGTTCATCTTCTTCTACGCGAACGGCGGCTGGGACGTCACCAGCGTCTTCGACCCCCACTTCGACGTGGGCGGCGTGGACATGGACGACCTGGCCGAGCCCGGGCGTGTCGGCAACATCGATTACACCGCCGGCATCGACCGCCCCAACGTCACCCGCTTCATGCAGCGGTGGGCGGGGCGCACGGCGATCTGCAACGGCATCAACGCCCACTCGGTGGGTCACGATTCCGCCCAGCAGTTCGTGCTGACCGGCACCTCGGCCTCGTCCTACCCGGACTGGGCCACCGTGCTGGCCGGCCGCGCCACCGGCGAGTACCCGCTGCCCAACATCGTCTTCGGGGGGCCTTCGTTCCCCGGGAACATGGGGCAGGCGGTGGTTCGTGCCGGCGGCGGCACCCTGCTGGACCTCCTGGATGCCTCGATCGTCGGCCTGTCCGACGCTCCGGCGCCGGTGTTCCAGACCCCGGCCGACTCGATGATCGACGCGTTCGTACACGAACGGGTCGCGCAGTACGCGGCGCAGCGCGGCGGCCTCGGCCGGGTGCGCGCGGACTCGCTGCTCACCAACTTCGACCGTGGCATGGAGCTCGAAGGGCGGCGCTTCGAAGCCGGCCTGACCGACCTGGGCAGCACCATGGTCGACCAGGGCATCAAGGCGGCGGAGATGATGCGGCTCGGGCTGTGTCGGTGCGCGATGATCGGCATCGACGGCGGCTACGACACCCACGGGATGCCGAGCCAGGCCGACATGTTCGACGCGTTCTTCGCGGCGCTCGACGGCATCATGGAGCACCTGTCGTCCACCCCCGGCTACTCCACCGCCACCCTGGCGGACGAAGTGGTCATCGTGGCGCTGTCCGAGTTCGGTCGCACGCCCAAGTACAACGGCGGCAACGGCCGGGATCACTGGCCCTACGGGTCAGCCCTCGTCATCGGCTCCGGCGTCCGTGGCAACCAGCGGGTGGGTCGCACCGACGACGAGCTCATCTCGTTGCCGATCGACTTCACCACGGGGCAGGAGTCGTCCTCGGGTGACATCCCGTCGTGCGAGAACCTCGGCGCCGCGCTGCTCAAGCTGGGCGGCATCGACCCCGAGACGCACCTGCCGGGCGTTCAGCCCTTGGATGTGTTGTTGGGGTAACGGTCCACACCCGATCCTGAGGTAAGAGATGCTGCTCCTCGCCCTGACGGGTTGGCGGCCGCCGTGCCCGCCATTGACTCGGACATCACTCCGGGGGCCTCGATCCTGACGACGTCGGCAGGCTACGACCCCATCACGCAGACGCTCACCGTCTCCGGGACGGTGCTCGGAGTGCCTCCGGCCCGGGTCAACCGCTACCTCGTGGTGATTCAAGGGTTGGCGGTGCCGCTCGCGGTGTCGGGGCCAGAGATCGTCTGGACCGCCGACGTCAACCTGAGCCCGGCCACCACCCCGGCCTGGTACCCCTACGCCTCCGCGTACGTCGACCCGTACTGGATGGACAAGCCGGTCATCATCGAGTTGACGAGCCTGAACCTTCGGACCGTGTACGCCCGCGAGCGAGCCTGGATCTCGGATGAGCGCGAAGACGACGACGTGACCTTGACCTCCTCCGACGCCCGGGTGGACGCCTCGACCGGCGCTCACCTCACCCCGACCGGGCTCGACGCGTTGGAAGGCCCTTGGCTCGACGCCGTGCCCTGGCCGTCCGCGACCGCCTACGACGACGACCTCACCGAGTTGCTCGTCGCGGAGCCGGGCCGCACCTACGCAGGGTTCGAGGCCTGCCGCGACATCGACGAAGTGCCCGAGTTCAGGAACTCCAACGCCTTCGCGGAGGCCTACGCCATCGCGCTCTTCGAGTCGTACGTGGCGTACGAGCTGGCGGTGACCGCCGCCAACGCGCTCCCCCCCCCGAGCAACACCGCGGCGCTGGCGCTGACGGAGCTCATGTGCGTCCGGTCGGTCCCCAGCCCCACCGGGGACGACTGGGAGGTCTGTGTCGACGAAGCCCAGGGCTGGTTCGTGGACGGGAGCCTGAATGCGGTCACCGACGTGGACCTCTCGTTCGGCGGGTCGGGAATCCTCTCCGATCTGACCCTCGGGAAGGCAACCGGCTCCGTGGACGTCGAGCTGACCAGCGCGTTCATCCGGTGGACGGGAGGCGGAGCGGACTGTGGGGTGCTCGAGCCCCGACCCGAGGCGTCCCTCGACTTTTCGAGCGAGGTCGCCGACATCGCGGGCTGGAACGAGTGTCCGGACCTCTTCGTGAGCGGAGCCAGCGCGCTGACCACGGCCGAGGACGACGTTGCCGTGGAGATCGCCGCCGATCCGACCCTCCTCGACGTGTTCTCCACGGCAGCGCCCAGCTTCGCGTTCACATCCACCTCGACGGACACCGGTTCGGACACCTGCGCCGACGCGTTTCTTCAGCCGGACATCAACTTGTTCCTCGGCGAGTTCCTGCCGACGCTCGAGGGCAAGCTGGGACCGGCGTGGGAGCCTACCCTCGGTGCGGTCCCCGTCACCCTCGGGACGCACGGCGGCGCCGCGGCCATCGACGCGATGTTCACCCCGTTCGAGCTCCAGCCCATCTGCGACGCGCGCTGTGACGACAACCTGTGGACCGCGGAGTTCACCGACGTGGCGTACCGTAGCGGCCTCCTCCTCACCCTGGAGACGGAGGACGAGCCGGTCACCGGCATCGAGTTCGAGGATGTGAAGAGCCACCTGCCCAGCGAGCTCCCCTTCGACGTGGCCGGCGAGTACCCCGGCACCAACGACCCGTACGACGTGATGTTCGCGATCAGCACCGCCGAGCTGTCGCAGTTCCTGACCGCGCAGACCGCGAACTCGCTCACCATCGACCCGGCCG
>JAYVAS010000612.1:0-4448 GCA_043750895.1 Pseudomonadota bacterium | reverse complement strand
GTTGGCGCGACGGGTGTGGGGTCGGTCGCGCTCGGTGCGGGAGCGGGTGTTGGATCCCCTGGTGCTCTCCGTTGCCTACCGCGGACACCTGCTGGCTGTCCTGCTGCTGGTCATGTTGACCCACGACGGCTTCGACCGCTGGACGGTCGTGATGGTGGTCCTCGGGCTGGCGGTGATGGGGTTGGTGATGCGCGGCGACCACCTCGACCTGCTGCGGCTCGTCGGGGCCGTCCGTCCAGCCAGCGCCCGGGTGGAGGCGGCGGGCGCGCGGGCCGCGGCGACGGCGGGGGTGGCGGCGGTGCCGGTGGACGAGCTCCAGACCGGGGTGGGCAACGCCGCGGCGTTCCCCATCGGGCAGCGGCTCCTGGTCACCCGGGGCCTCGCCGACACGCTCGGCGACGACGCCCTGACGGCGGTGCTCGCGCACGAGTACGCCCACCTCTCCGAGGGGCCCAGGGTGCTCGCGGCGCGGGTGACTGCGGCGCTGGCGATCGTCTTCCCGCTGCTCCTCGCTCGTCCCGTCGCCGTGACCTTCGGCCTGCCTGCGTTGGTCGTCGCGCTCGGCGTGGGCTTCGCGGTGGCGATCACGATGGGGCGGGTGGCGCGACGGATGGAGGAGCGGGCCGATCACGCGGGAGGGGCCCACGCCGACCCCGGGGTGTACGCGGCCGCGCTCGAAGCCATCTACCGGATGAACCTCATGCCGGCGGTGATGCCCGGGCGTGGGCGGGCCCACCCCCACCTGTACGACCGGCTGCTCGCGGCGGGGGTCACGCCCGCCTGGCCCCGCCCGGCCGCGCCTTCGCGAGCGGCGCGGATCGTGGGCATGCTCACCGCGTTCCTGGTGGCCCTGGGCGCTGCCTGCGCGGGCCTCGCCGTGCCGGCGCTCTTCGCGATCGGTTCGGGGGAGGGGACGGCCCGCCTCCGGCTCGCCCTCGGAGCCGGGCGCCCGTGGGACCTCACCGAGGTGGCGCAGGGCCGCTTCGCGGCCGGTGAGCCGGCGGTGGCGGCGCGTTTGTACGCCGCCGCGGCGGAGCTGAGCCCCACCTCGGCCTGGGAGCCGGCCAACCTCTCGCTGGTGCTCGCCGGCCTGGGGGAGTGCGAGGCGGCGGCGCGCGCCGCGCGCGAAGCGCGGGCGCGGGTGGAGGGGGCGACCGAGGGGGTAGGAGACGCGGACGGGCAGCCTGGGGAGGACCTGTTCGACGCGGTGGACGGCGGGGTGGCGGGGTGCTTCGCGGCGCGGAGCGGCGGGCTACCGCTGATGGATGCGGCGGGTACGGTCGGACAGGGACTGTAGCCGGCGGCGGAGGAGGGACAACGCGACGCCGGCGTAGGGCTGCCGATGACCGTCGCGCCCGAGGCGTTCCCAGTGGGTGATCCACGCACGAAGCTGGGTGGCGTCGGCGGACGCGATCCGGGTCACGGTCGCGTCGTGGACGGCTCTTCTGGATCGACGCAGCGTCACCTGGTTCAAGTTGAGCGTGGCGGCGTCGGCGGCGGGGTTCGTGGTGATCCGTCCGTCCGCCTGGTAGGCGATGGCGCGCTCGACGTCCTGGCGCGGATGGGCAGGGTGTAGGGTCAGCGGACGGTCGGCTTTGGCGCGATCACAGTGCGGACCCCCGTCGAGGTCGCCGGTACACACCGCGAGCAGGTCCTTCCAGGCCAGGGGGTCGGCGCCTCCGCTCCGGGGAGACCAGTGTTCGACGTGGGTGTAGGGGTGACCGGCATTGTCGAACCCCGCCTCGACCCGGCGCATGCAGTAGGCGCAGAGGAAGCCCTGTTCCTCGAGCAGCGCCTCGCGCAGCGCGGCCTTGGCGTCTCCGGGCACACCCTCCCAGGTGATCCCGGGGGTACGGCGGAGCGTCGCCAGGATCCGCGGGGGCCGGCCTTTCCGGATGCGCAGCATCAGGCAGCGACGAAGGCCATCATGGCGCGCGCGCGGACCAGATCGGGATCGTCGTCGCCGATCTGCTCGCTCAGCCTTTTGAGCAGGCTCTTCGCCTTCCGCGGGGAGCCGTCGATCGCGGCGAAGAGCGCGTCGAGCTCGGCCTGGACCTCAGCGGGACGCAGGTCGACGCCCATCACGGTCTCGAGGATGGTGTTCGGCTCGCGGCCAAAGGTGCGGGGTACCCGCTCCAGCACCCTGCCGTCGTCGATCACCACCACCGATCGGTCGTGCACGGACGCCATGACCGCCGGAGAGTGGGTCGCGGCGACGAGCTGCACCCGCGGGAACGCCGCCCGCAGCGCGGGCACGACGGTGCGTTGCCAGCGGGGGTGCAGGTGGAGCTCGATCTCGTCGATGAGGAGCAGGCCGGGACTTTCGAGGGCGTCGTTCATCTGGGGATTGAGGACGACCATCCGGCGCGCGGTGTCGGCGACCAGCAACACCAGGCGGCGCTCGCCGTCGGAGAGCTGGTTCAGGAACAGCGACTGGCCGGACTTCTGCACCACGAGCTCCCCACGCGCCGGCTTCAGCGGGCCGTCGACGTGGCTCCGGAGCACCGAGAGCGCGCCGATCCTGCTGTCTGTCAGCGTGCTCAGGAAGCGGGCGAGCGCGGTGCGCACCGCTCGAAGCGTGGGCAGCTCGTGCGCTAGGTTGCGGGTCCGGAGCTTCTCCTGGTTCTCCAGGTTCTCCTCCTGCTCGAACCACAGCTCCAGCGCGTCGAACTGGAGGGACTCGTTGTCGAAGGCCGCCGCGTAGCCGGCATAGCGGCCGGCGAGCGCTTTCCCGGAGATGGGCTTCGCGAGGGGCTTCCGGGTCGAGCTGCTGTGGACGTAAGCGAGCAGGGGCAGGGGGGTCAATGGGGGAACGGCGGCGTTCTCCAGGTCGAACACGTTCCGGGTCGGCTCGTCGCCGGGGCCTCCGTCCGGACCAGGATCCTCCCCCGCCCACATTCTCCAGACGTAGTCGATCCCCAGAGGGCCGTATGTCGCGCCGCACCCCCAATCCGCTCGGGCCGACCCGAACCGCACGTTCTTTTGGTCCCGCGATTCAGCCAGCATCCCGTCCTTCCCGATCAGCAGCGCCGGAATCGCCGCGACCAGGCTGGCCAGCGCGTCCAGCGCCGAGGACTTGCCGGCCCCGTTGGCGCCTACCAACAAGGTGGTGTCCGCCTGCAGAGGCAGGACCTGCTCGCCTATGAACCCGCGAAAATTCACGAGTAGCAGCTCCGTCACCGCAAATCGTTCACCCGCGTGCTCGTTCAGCGTGCCCATGCCACCCGCTAACCAGCCCCCGACCCCCACGCCCCTTGACGACCCCGCCCCCCGCGTCAAGCTTGCCGCCGTGATCCTGACCTCTCCCGAGCAGACCCGCGCCCTGGGGGTGGCGCTCGGCGCCCGCCTGTTCGACGGCGCGGTCGTCTGCCTGGAAGGAGACCTCGGTGCCGGCAAGACCTGCCTCGCCCAGGGCATCGCAGCCGGGCTCGGGGTGATCGGCACCGTCGCGTCGCCCACCTACATCCTCGTGGCCGAGTACCCCGAGGCCCGCGTTCCGCTGCGCCACGCCGATCTCTACCGGATCGAAGCCGCCGCCGATCTCGTCCACCTGGGCCTGGACGAGCGCATCGGGCGCGATGGCGCCTGGGTGGTGGAGTGGGCCGACCGTTTCCCCGCGCTGTTCCCGCCCGAGCGGCTCACGATCCGGCTGCACCACGTCCCCGAAGGGCGACGGATCACGCTCGACGCCGTCGGCGCCCGCCACGCGGCGCTGCTGGAGGGGCTCGATGTCGCTTGAGGGCCGTGCCGTAACCGGGAGCGTGCTGGTGCTGATCCTCGCCACCGCGGGGGTGTACGCCCGCCCCGATCCGGCGCCCGTGGCGGCCCGGGTGCTCCACCTGTCGGGGGACGTGGCGCGGCCGGGCTGGTACGGCGCGGACCGACTGGGGCCCGCGGTCGCCGCCGCGGGGGGCGTGGTGGCGGTCGTCGCGACGCCTCTGCAGGACGGCGATCACGCGCGCCTCGTCGGCCCCTACCTCGTCGGCACCGCCCCGCCGCCCGCGGTCGCCACCGAGGCGTGGACCCCGGCCAAGCTCCGCCTGAACGAGGCGAGTCAGGCCGAGCTCGAGGCGCTGCCCCGCGTGGGGCCGGTGTTGGCGGAGCGGATACGGGCGGCGCGTCCGTTTCGGAGTCTGGCCGACCTGGACCGGGTGAAGGGCGTCGGACCGGCTACGCTCGCCGTGCTCCGCCCCCTGGTGGTGCCCTGACCCCCCGATGATCTACGCCGACCACAACGCCTCGACGCCGCTCGCCGCCGAGGCGCGGGCGGCGATGCTGCCCTGGCTGGACCTCCCCGGGAACGCCTTCTCGGCGCACGCCGTCGGGCGCCGCGCCGCGGTGGTGATCGAACAGGCGCGCGCGCGGGTGGCGGCCCTGGTGGGCGTGGCCCCCGCCCAGGTCACCTTCACGAGCGGGGCCACCGAGGCCAACACGACGGTGCTCAGCCG
>JAYVAS010000611.1:0-4147 GCA_043750895.1 Pseudomonadota bacterium | reverse complement strand
GTGGTGGAGGACGGCAAGGTGCTCGGCATCCTGCACGAGAGCCGGCTCCTCGAGAAGGCGCTCCGGGGCACGCGGGGCGATTCTCCGGTGCGTGACATCGCTGAGGCGACCTACTGCACGGTGGACGAGAAGACCGAGGTGTCGGTGCTCACCGACCTCTTCAAGAAGGCCAAGGTGGCGATCGTCATCGACGGCCCCAACCCCATCGACATCATCACCCGCATCGACCTCATCGACTACATCTCGAAGGTGACCACCGGTCGCGTGAGCGCCCAATGAAGATCGACACGCTGGCCATCCACGCCGGGCAGGACCCCGATCCGACCACCGGGGCGGTCATGGTCCCCATCTACCAGGTCTCGACCTACGCGCAGTCCGCCGTGGGCGTGCACAAGGGCTACGAGTACAGCCGCACCGACAACCCCACCCGGACGCCGCTCCAGGTGTGCCTCGCCGCGCTCGAAGGGGCGGCCCACGCGCTGGTGTACGCGAGCGGGCTCGCCGCGACGGACAACCTCGTGCGCACGCTGGTGCGCCCCGGGGAGCACGTGGTGTGCGGGGACGACGTCTACGGGGGCACCTACCGTCTGTTCGACAAGGTGCTGCGGCACTGGGGCCTGAACTTCTCCTACGCCGACTTCTCCTCGTGCGACCTGGTGGCCGCCATCCCGGCGGGCACCAAGCTCGTGTGGCTCGAGACGCCCACCAACCCGCTGCTGAAGGTGAGCGACATCGCGGCGGTGTGCGCGCGTGCGCATGCCGTGGGCGCCAAGGTCGTGGTCGACAACACCTTCGCGACCCCCTATTTCCAGCGCCCCCTCGCGTTGGGCGCCGACTTCGTGCTCCACAGCACCACCAAGTACCTCAACGGCCACAGCGACGTGGTCGGCGGCATGGTCGCCACCAACGACACCGCCGCCTACGAGCAGCTGAAGTTCCTGCAGAACGCCGCGGGCGGCGTTCCGGGGCCCATGGACTGCTGGCTCACGCTGCGCGGGTTGAAGACCTTCCACGTGCGGATGGACCGGCACCAGCAGACGGGTCGGGTGATCGCCGAGTGGTTGTCCACGCACCCGCAGGTGGTGCGGGTCTACAGCCCGTTGTTGGCCTCGCACCCCAACGCCGACGTGGTGAAGCGCCAGATGAGCGGCTTCGGCGGCATGATCAGCTTCGAGCTCAAGGGCGACCTCGATCGGGCGCGTCGCTTCTGCGCCGCCACCCACCTCTTCACCCTGGCGGAGTCGCTGGGCGGGGTGGAGTCGCTGATCGAGCTGCCCGCGCTCATGACCCACGCCTCGGTGGAGCCGGCGAAGCGCCGGGAGATCGGCATCGCCGATGGCCTGGTGCGGATCTCGGTGGGCCTGGAGCACGTGGACGACCTGAAGGCCGACCTCGAGGCCGCGTTCGCGGTCGGATAGTCCGAACGCCGCGGGAGCCGCGTCCCCCCGGCGAACCGGGGGGACGGGGGCATCACGCGCCGGTGCAGGTCACGGTGCAGGATTCGTACTCGTCGTCACAGACCTTGTGGCAGTCCGTGTCGCAGGCCTCGTCCAAGTCGCCGTCGGCGTTGACGCAGTCCGTCTCACAAACCGCCCAGCAGTCCTGCTGGTCGTCGTCACAGGTCTGGGTGCACTCGAGGTTGGGGGTCACTTCGCCCGAGAAGGTACAACCGGCAAGCGCGAAGAACAGCGAGAAAATCAGAGTCATTTATTCATCCTCGGCCGGACCTGGATTGGCTGGCCTGATACTCAGGTAGACACGAAAGTCGGGATAATTCGGGGCGGGCCGTTTTTGTGGAAAGTTTATTGCGACAAAACGCGAGCAGGAGTGCGCCTTGGGCGCACTCCTGCTGGTTTGGCTGGCCTGGGTTTGTCAGTTCCTACTTCTTCTTGCGCTTGTCGTCGTGGCTCGGCTTGGCGCGCTTGGGTGGGGCCTGAGTCGTGGGGCGCTGCGTGGAGACGCGCTCGTGGACGCGGGCACGGGCATGTACGGCCTCTTCGGCGCGGACCCACTGCGGCCTCGTATAGCGCCCGTTGACATAGTAGCCGTCAATCCAGGTTCGGCCGGACTGGCTCGCGGGGCGCCAGTACCCTTCGTGGTAGGTGCGTCCCGTCCAGTAGCCCCAGGCCCAGACGTAACCCGGATTCGGGGCGACGGGCTGCCAGTAGCCTGGGACGAAGTAGCCGTATTCGTCGTACCATCCCGGAATCCACTGGTAGTCCGCGCGGGGGGCGGGCTGGTAGGCGGGGGAGTACGGGTCGAACACCACCACACCCGGCGACCAAACGCTCACCACCACCGCGGCGTGAGCCGGTTGACCGGCGAGGCAGGCAAATGCAGTGAGTAGAGCGAGAATGCGCATGGGTGAGTCTCTTGTGAGTGACAGAGTGGTACTACCCGATTCATGAATAACAAGGCCTATTTTCGGTGACACAATTTTGATTTCTGTACCCATCTGGGTCGCCATGTTTGCACAAGTTGGCGTTACGGCTGGCGCATTCGGGTGTCCGGCGGGCTGGCCCGGGGTCCTGGGCAGGAGCGAAATTCTGCCGATTCTTCGGTCCAGACCGGCCAGACGGGCGGAGACGCCGGACGGGCGAGCGTCATAGGCTCTTCGCATGGACTCTCACCCCCCCCCGGCTCCCCCATCCGCTCCACCGCCCGGGCTCCGCCCCGATGGGTCCCTGAACTTCGAGCGCGTGGGGATTCGCCGGTCCGTCAGTGGCGACCTGTTTCACTTCCTGATGACCACATCCTGGCCGACGTTGATCGCGCTGCTCTTCGGGGTGTGGGTGATCTTCAACGGCGTGTTCGCCCTGCTCTACATGCTTGACCCCGGGGGGGTGTCGAACGTCGAGCCGGGCAGCTTCGCCCAGCACTTCTTCTTCAGCGTACAGACCTCCTCCACGATCGGGTACGGGGCGATGGCGCCGACCGACCTCTACACGCACGTGTTGGTGGTCTTCGAGGCGTTCGCGGGGATCCTCCAGGTGGCCTGCACCACCGGTGTGGCCGCCGCCAAGTTCGCCCGCCCGGTCGCCCGGGTCCTGTGGTCGGACGCGATGGTGGTCCAGGAGCGGGATGGGGTCCCCGAACTGAGCTTTCGTGTCGCCAACGAACGGGGCAACCAGATCATGGAGGCGAAGGTCACGTTGTCGATGACCTTCGACGAGGTGTTGTCCTCGGGCGAGGGATTTCGACGGGTGGTCAGCCTGGACCTGGTGCGGTCGCACACCCCCGCGTTTCTGCTCACCTGGACGGTGATGCATCGCATCACTGACGAGAGCCCGCTCCGCGGGATGAGCGTCGAGGATCTCGAGCGGGCCGCGGTCGTCTTCCTGGTCACGCTGACGGGCCTGGACGACACGCTCGGGCAGGTGGTCAACGCGCGGACGATCTACGGGTGGAACCGCCTGCGGTGGGATCACCGGCACGCGGACATCCTCTCGGTGCGGCCGGACGGCACGCGCGTCATCGACTACGGGAGGTTCCACGACCTGGAGCCGGTGGCGACGCGGACCGACCCCGCGGGCTGACCTCGGCGGTGCCGCGCGGGCGGATACAGCTCCCCGGTGCTCCTCCTCAACGCCGCCCCTGGGATCCCGGTGTACGGCCCGTCCGGCGCGTCGGCGCACGTGCGTGGTCTGGCGAATGCGCTGCGCCCGCGGGTGGTGATCACCGCGCGGGATGAGGACCGTCGGGGGCGTCACGGGTCGGTCGCGGTTCCGGTCGAGGCGGTCGGGGTACCGGGCTGGCCGTCCTGGTTGGGCCCGTGGCGGGAGTACACGGAGGTGTGGACGGCGCGGCGCGTGGCGCGGGCGGCGTTGCGGCACGCCGAGCAGGCAGCGCCCACGTTGATCTGGGAGCGGCACAGCCTGTACTCGGATGCCGGGTGGAAGGTGCACGCGAAGACGGACGCGCCGTGGTTGTTGGAGGTGAACGCGCCGCTCGTGGAGGAGCGGCTGCGCTTCGAGACCGTGCGACGGCTGGCGTGGGCACGGGACTGGGAGCGGGACGTGCTGACGGCGGCGCCGGTGGTGGCGGGGGTGTCCCGGTGGCTGTGCGGCTGGCTGACCGAGCTGGGCTGCCGGCGGGTGGTGCACCTGCCCAACGGGGTGGAGCCCCATGTCGGGGATCGGGAGGGGAC
>JAYVAS010000610.1:0-3618 GCA_043750895.1 Pseudomonadota bacterium | reverse complement strand
AGTCCCGGCCCTTCGCTCGCCGCGCGCAGGTCGCCCCCGATCCCGCGCATGAGCGTGCGGGCGAGGTAGAGGCCGAGCCCCGTACCGTGCCGGGCTCCGCCCGCGTGACCGCGCTGGTAGGGCTCGAACAGGGCTTCGGCCTCGGCAGGCACGAACCCCTCGCCCGCGTCCGCGAAGTCGACCAGGACGTGCGGACCATCGGCCCGGGCCCGGATGCGCACCGGTGCCCCGCCTCCATACTTCCGAGCGTTGTCCAGGAGGTTCTCGAAGGTGATCCGAAGCGGATCGGCGGCCGCCTCCACCGGCAGATCCCCCGCGGCACCCAGATCGAGGTCCAGGCCGTCGACGATGCCGTCGGCGCTCCGATGGGCCAGGACGGGCGTGACCCATTCGATGAGCGTGCGCGTTTCGACGCCGGCGCCCGGGCGTGCCAGCGCCGCCTGATAGGCGAGGATGCTCTCGATCAGGTGCTCCAGACGGTCGCACGCCTCGAGCCCCCTCCCCAGGTAGGGCCCCGCCTGCGCCGACGGAAGGACACCGCTCTGGAGAGACTCGACCAGCGCCCGCAGCCCGGCGACCGGGGTCTTCAGCTCGTGGGTGCTCGCGGCGAGCACCCCTTCCAGCCGCCGCATCCCGGCGCGCTCCACCTGAACCGATCGCCACGCGAGCGCCACCAGCGACAACGCGAGCACCGACATCAGCGCGCTCTCCCCGACCAGCATCACCCGCTTCCGGGTGTACTCCGCCGCGACCTCGGGGGTGTCACCGTGGAGCGCCAGCTGGTGCGCGTGGTTCTCCTCCACGAGCCGACTGATCAGGACGGTCCACCACCCACCCAACAGGGCGAGCAACGCGAAGGTGACCGCCCAGGCCGCGTTCGACCAGGGCGGCCGACTAGGGGGAGAGCGTTGCCTCGGCACGGTTCACCAGGTGGTCGAGGTCGGCGGTGGTGTGCGCCGCGCACAGGAAGCCCACCTCGAAGGCAGAGGGCGGGAAGTAGATGCCGTCGGCGAGCCACCCGTGGAACAGGCGCGCGAACGGGGCCCGCACCGTCGCCGGGATGGCGGCGTCCGACCGGGGGGGAGGCCCGTCGGCGAGCCACGGCCAGACGATGGGCCCAACGCGGACCCACCGGAGCCCACCGTCCCGCGTCCGGGCGTCGAAGTGCTGGCCAAGGGCCTCGAGGTGTCGGTAGGTGGTGCCCTCGCGCAGGACCCCGAGCGTCGCCGCACCGGCGGCCACCGCGACCGGATTCCCGGCCATGGTCCCGGCCTGGTAGACCCCACCCTCGGGAGCGAGGAGATCCAACACCTGCGCCGGCCCGACCACCGCCGCCAGGGGCAGGCCGCCGCCGACGATCTTCCCGAGGGTGACGAGGTCGGGGCGGACACCCGCCAACGCTCCGTACCCCCCGTAGCAGAACCGGAACCCGGTGATCACCTCGTCGAAGATCAACAGCGCGCCGTACTCGTCGCAGCGTCGCCGGAGGTGGGCGAGGAACTCCGGCCGTTGGGGCAGGAGGCCGTTGTTCGCCGGGACGGGCTCGATGATCACCGCGGCGATCTCGTGCCCATGGGCGGCGAAGGCCTCGTCCACCGCGTCTTCGCGGTCGAGCGGCACCACCAGGGTGTCCGCCACGGCCCCGGGCGCGAGCCCCGCCGAGTCGCCCAGCCCGAAGCTGACCAGGCCGCTCCCGCCCTTCACCAGCATGGCGTCGGCGTGCCCGTGGTAACACCCGCCGAACTTGAGGATGCGCGCGCGACCCGTGGCACCCCGGGCCAGCCGCAGCGCCGTCAACACCGCCTCGGTGCCCGAGCACACGAGCCGGACCCGTTCGGCGTGGGGAAACCCGGCCAGGATCTGCTCGGCCAGCTCGATCTCGGCACGGGTCACCGTCCCGAAGGCGAGCCCGTCCCGCGCCGCCCGGCACACCGCCTCGACCACCACCGGGTGGGCGTGCCCGAGGATGAGCGGCCCCCAGGCGAGGCAGAAGTCCGTCCACACCTCACCGGCCTCCCCGTGGAGGCGCGCACCCTCGCCGCGCCCGACGTACCGGGGGGCGCCGCCCACCCCACGAAACGCACGCACCGGACTGTTGACGCCACCCGGCAACACCTTCCGGGCGCGCGCGTACAACTCCTCATGAACCGACATCGATCTCCTCCCAGATTCGCGTCGGGACCGGCTCCGCGCCGACCCCATCCACCAAGCCCTCCGGCAGCCCGACGAGCGGCCCGGGGCCACGGCGCACCCGCCAGACACCCCCCGACTCCAGCCCGACGGCCCACCCTTCCGCCGACTGCCACGCGCCGAAGGGGATCGAGCAACCACCCCCGAGCGCGCTCAGGCACGCCCGCTCCGCGCCGACCGCTGCGGCGGTGACGGGGTCGTGGATCCCGACGAGCCGAGATCGCACCGCGTCCGCGTCGACCCGACACTGCACCGCGAGCGCCCCCTGTCCGGGTGCGGGTACCCACCATCCGGGAAAGAGCCGGACCACGCGGACCCCCGACGGCGGGCGGCCCTCGGCACCCAGCCGCACCAGCCCCGCCTCGGCGAGCACGATGGCGTCGAAGCGCCCCTCTGCCAGGCGCTGGAGCCGGGTGGTCACGTTGCCGCGCAGAAACGCGGCGCCGCAGTCCGGCCGCAGCGTTCTCAACGCTGCCTGTCGTCGTGGCGAGGACATCCCCACCTGGGCGCCCGCGCGGAGCGGGACCCCCGGTGCGTCCCGGTCGAACGCGGTCTCCCGGATCAGCAGCACGTCCGCCACCGGTCCCCGCGCCGGAACGGCGCCGATCACGAGCCCGGGCTCGTCGGACACCGGCAGGTCCTTCAAGCTGTGGACCGCGAGGTCGACCGCCCCGCTCCGAAGGGCGGCCGCGATGGCTTCGGTGAACCACCCCTTGACGAGCGGTCCGGTGAGCGGCGTGTCCACCAGACGGTCCCCGGCCGTCTCGATTCCGACCCGCTCGACGTCGGGACCGAGCAGGGCCGCGATGCCGCCGCTCTGGGCCCACGCGAGCGCGCTCCGACGCGTTCCCAACCTCACGACCCCTCCCCGAACCCCGCCCGTACCCAGGTGAGGAGCTGATGGTTGTAGCGGCGGATCGCCCCCTCGGCGGCCCGCATCACCCGGCGCCGTTGCTCGGGCGCGAGTCCGTCCAGTCCCTCCGAGAGCGCGTCTTCGAGGCACTCGTCGACGAACCGGTCGCGGAGCACGTTCGCTCCGCCGAGCCCGCGGCGCAGGTCGACGTTCCGCCAGCGCTCGGCCACGCGGAGAACCTCCTCGGCGACCGCCGCCTCGGCGCGGGCCAACACCGGCTCGGGAAGCGCCTGCTGCTGGCCAGTGAGCAGGCGGTCGAGTCCGATCGTCGGTCCATCCACCTGGGAGGGTAGCCCGAGGTCGACCACGCGGCGAACATCGGCAGGCGGCCGGAACCAACCCGCCGGTCCCGCCGTGCACACCACGAGCGCCTCATGACCCCCGACCCGGTCCAGCGCCACCAGCCCCGGACCCGCCGTCCGGTTGTAAAGAACCGGCGGTGCCCATCCCGCCCGAATCAACGATGCCGCGACCCGACGCCCGATGGCCCCCGCTCCGATGACGCCCACCGGAAT
>JAYVAS010000609.1:0-10552 GCA_043750895.1 Pseudomonadota bacterium | reverse complement strand
GCGCGCGGCTGGCACGATGAGCGGCCGCACTTCTCACCAGATTGCGCTTGACACATGGCCCCTTTTTGGGCGAATCATTACATGAGTTCCGGAGGTTTTTCATGAACTGGCGTCCCTCTCCGCGTCCCCGTCCAGGCCCCAAGGGCTGATTCGGTTCGCAGCGCAGCCCCCCTTCAGGGGGGCTTCGTATTTTTGGGCCGCGGCGGACAGGCACGAGGATAGGCCGCGGGCGTGTCGCTCGCCACCGCCAACGTGCCCCTCGCCTCCCCCCCTGCCCTGCCCGGGATGGGGCCCTACCCCTGCGCAGCGTTGACGGGCTGGGTCGACCTCGACTTCGAGCTCCCGCCCGGCGACGTCCGGCTCCGCGCCATCGACCGCGGCGGCCCCGAGCCGACGCCGCAATTCGCCAACCTCGTCGGCGCCCGCCGGGTGTGGAACGACCATCCCCTCTGGATGGACTACCTGGACCCGCGGTCGGAAATCCGCGCCACCAAGCTTTTGGAGCGCGATCTCTACCTCCACTACTGGGCCCAGGCGCTCTTCGGCGTCCGTCGGGTGCTGGACCTCGGGGGGAGCATCGGCCGGTTCAGCACGTGGTGCCTGGACGGCGGGATGGAGGTCGAGCTGGTCGACCCCGACATGTGCGCCATCCGCCGGGCGGTCTCGCACGCTGCGGGGCGCGCGGGACGCTTCGACGCCTGGTGGTCCACCGGCGAGGAGCTCCCCGACCTCGCCCCGGTGGACGCGGTGATCGCGGCCGAGGTCCTGAACTACGTCGAGCGGCCTGCGGTCGTGCTCGAGCGGCTTCGCCGGGTGTTGAAGCCGGGCGGCCCACTCCTCCTGTCGGTCGAGGCCCGCTGGGGCTGGCCGCTGGCCGGAGACGCCCCCCCGGGGCACCTCGATCAGGTCGGCGCCGAGGTGCTCCACGTCCCCGGGGATCGCTGGGTGCGTACTTTCGACGAAGCCGGTCTGCGCCACCTGCTGCGCGACTGGACCATCGAGCTCCTGGTCCCGACCCACTACCTGATGGCCGGCCCGTTCGAGCTCATCGCCGGGGAGATCGACCTCCACACCGCCCTCGCCGCCGAGGCCCGATTCCGCGCGCATCCGGTCTACGCGCCACTCCATCGGGCGTGGACGGTCATCGCCCGGTAGTCTGCCCCCCACGCGGCCCGGGCGCGCAGCGGCTAAGGTGAAGAATGCGCGTCGTCCTCGTCCAGCCGCCACGGAAGTACTGGCCCTACACCTCGGAGGGCGACAACTTCCTCCTACAACAGGCCCTCCCGACGCTCGCCGCCCCCCTGCGAGACGCCGGCTTCGACGTGCACGTCATCGACTGCATGCCGCTCCACATCGGCTGGCGCTCCCTCGCCGACGAGCTCGAGCGCCTCGATCCCGACGTGATCGCCTGTGGGGAGAACCACGCGCTCTACGCCAGCGAGGCGCTTCGTTTCTTCCGCCTCTGCAAGGAGACCTGCCCGCGCGCCAAGACCATCGCCGGCGGCGGGCACTTCACCAACCTCGCCCACCGGTACGCAGTCGCCGGCTACAACATCGATGCCATCTGCATCGGCGAGGGAGAGCTGACCATCGTCGAGGCCTGCCTTGAGTGGGCAAAGGCCGACGCCGACCTCTCCAAGGTCGACGGACTGGCCTTCTGGGACGGCGAGAAGACGGTGCGGACCCGGTCCCGACGGCTGGTGACCGACCTCGACACCCTCCCGATCCCCGCCTACGACCTGCTCCCCATGCACCTCTACGGGAAGAGCCGATACCTCTTCTCGCCCGGCGGGACCACCATCCACCACAGCCGCGGCTGCGTCTCCAAGTGCAGCTTCTGCGCCTGGTGGACGGTGATGGCCGACCGGAAGTACGACGAGAACGGCAAGGCCCAGCTGACGCCCCGGTGGCGGTCCAAGTCGGTGGACCGCGTGTTCGAGGAGATCGAGCAGCTCTACTACCGCTACGGCAAACGTTCCTACGTGTGGGTGGACGAGTCCTGGAACATCGATCCGCGCTTCAACGACGCGTTCGCCGAGCGGATGATCAAGAGCGGCATGAAGACCAAGTGGTTCGCGTTCATGCGGGCCGACGGCATCGTCCGGGACGAGAAAAAGGGCATCCTCGAGAAGCTGGTGCGCGCCGGCCTGGCGCACATCCTGATCGGGGTGGAGCGCGCCGACGACGACTCGCTCACCATGCTCGACAAGCGGTTCTACACCGGGGGGGTCGCGCGGGAGGCGCTCGACATCTTCAAGCGGAAGTACCCGGACGTCTTCGTCCAGGCGACCTTCATCGTAGGCGTCAAGGACGAGTCTCCGGCCTCGCTGCAGCGGCAGGTCGACATGGCCAAGACGCTCGACGTCGACTTCCCCGCGTTCCACCCGATCACGCCGGTGCCGGGCACGCCCATCTACGACGAGGCCATCGAGAAGGGCTGGATCACCGAGGCGGACTTCGACAATTTCGACTGGCTCTCGCCCGTCCTCGACACCAAGTACATGACGCGCGACGAGATCGGGCAGTCCCTCTACGACATGAACAAGCAGTTCGTGAACAACAAGTGGCTGCTGCGCGGGCTCACGTCACGCGTGCCCTACAAGCGGGACATGTACATCTGGTTCGCGAAGGTCTCGGCGGCGATGGCCGTGGAAGCCGTCAAACAACGGATCAACCCGCTCAACGTCGAGCACTACCAGCAGCTGGTCACGCCCGAGTGGTACGACGGCTAGCTGCGGGTAGCTGCGGCTAAGCCAGGCGGTCCCGCACGAAGAGGCGGATCTCCTCCTCCTCGAAGGGCTTGTCCAGGCGCGCGTTGGGCACCTGATCGAGGAACGCCCGCGCGCGCGGGGTGAACGCCCCCCCGGTCAGGAACACCAGGCGGCCGGCGACCGCCGGCAGCATGCGCTCGATGGTGGCGTGGAGGTCCATGCCGGTCATCTCGGGCATCATGAGGTCGCAGAGGATGATCTCGTAGTCCTCGCCGCTGATCAGCCGACGCAGGGCGTCGCGGGCGCTCGAGGAGAAGGCCACCTCGTGGTCGGCGCCGAGGGCGCGGCCGATGGCCACCCCGATGGTGGGCTCGTCGTCGACGACGAGGATGCGGCCCCGCCGCGCCACCGGTTCCGGCACCATGGCCACCGCCTTGGAGCCGGTGTCGGGCACGGCCGCGGGCAGCAGCACCCGGAACGTCGTTCCGCGACCCACCTCGCTCTCGACCTCCATCTCCCCGCTGAGAGCGGCCACGATGCCGCTGCACACCGCCAGCCCGAGCCCGGTGCCGAGCCCCACCGGCTTGGTCGTGAAGAAGGGGTCGAAGACCCGCGCGCGGTGCTCGGGCGCGATGCCCACCCCGGTGTCCCGCACCTCCACACAAACCCGCCCGTCAGGCCACAGCCGGGTCACCACCCGAATCTCGTTTCGCGCCGCGTACCCCTCGGGGATCGCCTGGGCGGCGTTCAACAGCAGGTTCAGGAACACCTGGCTGAGCCGCGCCTCGTTGGCTTCGACAGGCGGCACGTCCTGGTAGTCCTTCACGAGCCGCGCGCACTGCCGGATGTGGTTCCAGGCGATGTTGACGCCCGTCTCCATGACCGTACGCACGTCGACCCGACCGCGACGCTCGTCGTCGGAGCGGGAGAAGGTGCGGAGGTCGCGGACGATCACCCGTACCCGGTCGGTGCCGTCGCGGACCTCGGCCAACGCCTGCCGGACGTCGGTGAGCCGCTCGACCACCGCGGCGTCGGCCGCGTCGGACGAGCGCGCCCGGAGCCCATCCTGGATCTCTCCCAGCTCGCGCGCGATGAACCCGAGGTTGGTGATCACGTAGGTGAGCGGGTTGTTGATCTCGTGGGCGACACCGGCGGCCAGCGTCCCCACCGACATGATCCGGTCGGCCTGGGACATCCGCGCCTGGATGGCCTTCCGCTCGCTGACGTCCCGCGCCATGTAGACCACGGCCGGCGCGCTGTCGTAGATGACCGAAACGGCGACCAGCTCAACCCACAACGGGCTGCCATTCAGCTTGAGCAGCCGACACTCGCGCGCCTTCGTGGCCCCCCCCGCGATGACGACGTGCCGGGTGCGCTCCCCGACGACGTCGCGATCCTCCGGGTCGACGATGTCCAGCACCAGACGACCCAGGAGGTCCTCGGCGGTCGCGTAGCCGAGCATGTCGCGCAGCGCGGGGTTCACATAGACCAGGCGCAGGTCCCGATGAATGCCGAGCCCATCGGGGGAGTTCTCGATCAGGGCGCGGAAGCTCGCTTCGGAGCGGCGGAGCGCCTCCTCGGCCTTCCGCCGCACCGACACGTCTCGGAGCACCCCCGCATAGATCACGCTGTCCGAGGTGCGATCCCCCACCGTCCAGGCGGCGAGGGAACCCTCGACCGGCACCGAGGTGCCGTCCTTCCGACGGCCCAACATCGCGCGCACCGGCATGCGGCCGACGGTCTCCCCCTTGGCCACCTGGCGGGCGAGGTGTCGGTCGCCGAGGGTGAAGAAGCCATCGGGGAGGACGACCGGCGCGTCGACACCGTGCAGTTCGTCGCGTCGGTACCCGAACATCCGCTCGGCGGCCGCGTTCACGTAGGTCATGCGCCCCTGGTGATCGACGAGCAGCACGGCGTCCGCCGCGTGCTCCACCAACTCCTGGAGGCGCCGCTCGGCCTCGAGCGCCTGGGCCTTGATCTGCTCCGCTTCGCTGAGATCCTGGACCACGAACAGGAGCCCATGGCCCATGCGGGGGCCATGCCCCAGAGGGAGGATCGAAATCCGCACCGGCCGATCCGCTCCCCCGTCGCGCACGGGGAGCCGAAGCTCGATGCCGTTCGCCGGGGCGCCGGTGTCCCGGACCCGGAGCGCGGCCGCCAGCAGGGAGGGCGCGTCGAGGACGTCCACGATGCGACGGCCGACCAGAGACTGGTCCGGGAGGCCGAAGCTGGCGGTGAAAGATTGGTTGGCGTGAAGCACACGCAGCGCCTCGTCGACCACCACCAGCCCGTCCGGTACCGCGGCGATGATGCGGTCGTTCAAATCCTGAAGCGCCTCCAGCGCCGCCGCGGAGGGCCCGCCGAGGCTCCGAAACAGCACCCCCGCGTCGAACATGGTCGCCTGGGTGACGGCCCGAAGCAGCTCCGCCTGGCGCTTGGGTTCCAGGTCCGACGCGGCGAGGATCTTGGCCGCGCCGTCCAGCCAGATCCCGCACCCCTCCGCCAAAAGGGCCGCGTCCGCGACGAGCGGCGCGTAGAAGCGCGCATCCGCGATGCGGCGTTGGGCGTAGGCGTCATCGAAGGGGGTCGAGACGAGGTCGCGCAGCCAACGCCGGAACACCCCCAACATCTCGGGATCGGGCTCAGCGTGCTCCCCGCCCAGCAGGCGCGCGATGGCCGCGATGGCCGCGCTCTCCGCGGCGTCGCTCTGGCGCGCCACGACCTCGCCGAAGGTCAGAAGGTCCGCCCTCAGCCGCGGGTCGTCGCCCCGGGCCGACGGTGCGGACGACGATTGGGCGGGGGCGTCTGAATCCACCAATGCTCTCCGGAGCGGGGCGGGACCGCCGCCGAGGACATACTCTAACACCTGGGTAAAGGTGCCCTTCATGGCCATCGCCTTCTTCGACCTCGACCGTACCCTGATCCGCGTGAACTCCGGGGAGCTGTGGGTGGGGTTCGAGCTGCGGGGTGGGCGGCTGAGCCGGTGGCAGGCGGCACGCGCCGCCGCGTGGATATTCGGCTATCACCTGGGTTATACCCGAATGGAGGCCCTCCTGGAGGAGGCAATCGGCACCCTCGTCGATCAAGAGGAGGTCGAGGTACGCGCCCGGACCCGCACCTTCTACGACGCCGAGGTCCGACAGACCTTCCGCCCCGGCGCGCTGGAGGCGATCGCGTACCATCGCGCCGAAGGACACACGCTCGCCCTGTTGACCTCCTCGTCGACCTACCTCTCGGAGGTGGTGATGGAGCAGCTCGACATCCCGCACGCCCTCTGCAACCGCTTCGAGGTGCGCGACGGCCGGTTCACGGGTCGCCCGGCAGGCCCGCTGTGTTTCGGAGAGGGCAAGCTGACCCACGCGCGCCAGCTCGCCGACGCCTTGGGAGAGCGCCTGGAGGACGCGTGGTTCTACACCGACTCTTCGTCCGACCTCGCGGTGATGGACCTGGTCGGACATCCGGTCGCGGTCCACCCGGACCCCCGTCTCCGCCGGTTGGCGAAGAAGCGGGGGTGGCCGGTGGCCGACTGGGATCGAACCCCGACTAGCGGGTCAGCGTCGCCGTGAGGACGGCGCCGACGTTGCCGGCCGCGTCGGTGGCGAAGGCAGACACCGAGTAGGTGGACGCGCTGTCGACGCCGGTGATCCCGAGCGCGATGATGTTCGCCTCACCCGAGCACTCGGAGATCTCCGCCGGGCAGTAGGTGGCGCAGTCGAAGGCGGTGCTGCCGTCGGGGCAGGTGTTGTTGTAGCGCGCATCGACGATGGTCTTGTCGAGGTCGATGGTGTTCGGCCCCGTCAGGGTGATCGAGAACGAGCCCCCGATGAGGTCGTTCGCGGTGTCCCGGCAGGGAAGGTTCACGAACACCGAACCGGAGCCGGAATCCCAGTAGGGCGTGCCCCAGGTGAGCGTCGGTGCGCCGGGATCGGCGTCGGTGTCGGTGTCGGCATCGGCGTCGGTGTCTCCGTCGGCGTCCGCATCGGTGTCCCCATCGGCGTCAGCGTCGGTGTCCGCGTCGGCGTCGGCGTCGGCGTCGGCGTCGGTCGCGGTGTCCGTCGTGGTGCCGGTGCTCAGCGGGTAGCAATTGCCGTCGTCGGCGCGCCCGAAGCCCGCCGCGCAGGGGGGATCGCCGCAGCCGGTGAGCAGCAGGGAAGGAATCAGAAGGTACATGGAGTCTCCTCGGTCCGGGTCAGATGGCCATTCCGTAAAGCCCGTAGAGCATCATCTTGGGATGGATGGTCTTCAGGTCCACGAGCTGACGTCGGACTTGATCGTACCGCATGTAGAACCGCCTGAGCCCATAGGACTGCATCTTGATCAACAACTCCGGGTCGTAGCCCTCCGGGTGGTAGACGAGCCGGTCGGGGTCCGGGTTGAAGGTCGTGTAGTTCTCCCAGTCGTCGCGGAACAGCGTCTTCTGCCATTGATCCTCGAACAGTTTCGATCCGGGGAACGGCACGGTGATGGCGAATTTGGCGAAGTCGAGGTCCAGATCGACCGCGAACTCGATGGTCTCTCGGGTCATCTCCGGGGTCTCGCCGGGCATGCCGATCATGAACAAGCCGACGGTCTGGATTCCGGCCTTGCGCGCGTTGTTGACGCCCCACCGCACCTTCTCGGTGGTGAGGTTCTTGTTGACGTTGCCCAGGAGCATGTCCACGCCGGACTCGATCCCCATGAGCACGCGCCGGCAGCCGCCCGCGTACATCATCCGGCAGGTCTCTTCATCCAGGCGGTCCGCGCGCGTCTCGGAGAGCCACACGCAGCGATGGTCGAGCTTGCGCGCGATGATGCCCTCGCAGAAGGGCTTGAGGTCCTTCAGCACCAGCGGGAAGATGGGATCGACCAGGCCGATCTGCTTCACGCCGTAGCGGTCCACCAGGTACTCGTACTCGTCGACGATCTTCTCGGGGTCGCGGCGCCGATAGACCTTCCCGCTGTGGAGGAGCGAGCAGTAGTCGCACCGGTAGGGGCAGCCGCGGGAGCCCGTCATCGTCAGGATGGGCTTCTCCATGTCGGCGAAGGGGAGCAGCCCGTAGCGGTGGTAGGGCGTGAGATCCCACGCCGGGTACGCGAGGGAGTCGAGGTCGCGCAGCAGGGCGCGGGCCTTGTTGGTGACCGGGCCGGTGGCGTCCATCCACGAGATGCCGTCGACGCGGGAGAAGTCTTTGTCGCCGGCGTCCAGCGCCTGGATCAGCTCGACGACCGTCTCCTCGCCGTCGTGGTGCACCACGAAGTCGGCGGTGCCGGCGCGGAGGATGTCCTTGGCGAAGACGTCGGCGTGAACGCCGCCCCACACGATGCGGATGGAGGGATCGAAGGCGCGAATCGCCCGGGCGATGCGCTCGCAGTTCGGCGCCGAGGGCGTGAGCACCGTCATGCCGACGACCGTCGGGCCGAAGCGCTTCACGCGGTCCATCACCTGCACGAGGTCGAGCTTCTCGGCGAACATGTCGATGAACCGGGTGTGGTACCCGGCATGCTGGAGCGCACCCGCGATGTAGATGATGCCCGTGGGGGGCATGGGCTCGAGCAGACCCGCGAACCGGCCCAGCTTGGCCATGTTCATCGCAGGGTTGATCAGAAGGACGCGCACAGGGACTCCCGGGTGCCGCTACCGTAGCCGGGTCGGGGGGCCGATGGGAAGCGGGAAGCGCACCGGAACCGAAGACATCCGCGCCCGACCCTGTCGGCCCGACGTAGGGAGCGCGTTCAGCCCGGATCGACGTCGGCCAGTAGCCGGGCGCCGTAGTTCCCGGCCGCGTCCACCGGCGTGAGCCCGAGGGTCCAACCGAGCGTGCTGTCGCCGCCGAGGATCACGAAGGCCACGAAGCCGGTTCCGGCCGCGGCGTTGGTGCCGTCGACGTAGTCGGCCGCGTCGACGACCTCGAAGTCTCCGGAGAGATCGGTGTCCCCCGTGAGATCCCAGTAGAGGTGGCCACCCAGGAAGTCGTCCTGCGGATCGGTGTAGGTGACGTCCGCGGTGAGCGTGGTCCCCGACGTCCACTCGGTGGTGAGCGTCCCGAGCACCGGGCCGTCGGCGCTGGTGATCGTGGTGGTGATGTCGGTGCCGGTGTCCGTCGACGCCCCGATGCCGTAGGGGTTGTACTCGGCCTCGGTCGCCATCTCCCCGGAGGCATGCGCCTCGCCGCCCCCGAAGAAGGAGGGGTCTTCCGAGTTCGAACAGGCGAGCAACACAGTCAGGAGCATCCGGTCTCCGAGGGGCTCCGCATCATAGCAGAGGTCACCGACGGATGGCGGAGCGACCCGCGTAGCGACCCGCCGTTCCGAGCTCGCCGGCGATCCGGAGGAGCTGGTTGTACTTGGCGGTGCGGTCCGTCCGGCACAGCGAACCCGTCTTGATCTGCCCCGCGTTGGTGGCCACCGCGAGGTCGGAGATCGTGGTGTCCTCCGTCTCCCCGGAGCGATGGGAGAGGATGGCCCGCCACCCGTTCGATTGGGCCATCTCGATCGCGTCGAGGGTCTCGGTGAGGGTACCGATCTGGTTGACCTTCACCAGGATGGCGTTCGCGGCGCGCTCCGTGATGCCGCGCGCGAGGCGCACGGTGTTGGTGACGAGCAGGTCGTCCCCGACGATCTGTACCTTGTCGCCGATGGCGGCGGTGAGCTGGGCCCAGCCCGCCCAGTCGTTCTCGTCGAGGCCGTCCTCGATCGAGACCAGCGGGTAGCGCGCCGCGAGCTCGGTATACATCGCGACCATCGCCGCCGACTCGAGGCGCTTGCCTCCGAAGGTGTAGGCGCCGTCCTTGTAGAGCTCGGACGCCGCGACGTCGAGCGCGAAGTAGACCTGCTCCCCGAGACGGTAGCCGGCCTTCTCGACGGCGGAGGTCAGGAGGTCCAGGGCCTCGGCGTTGCTGCCCAGGTTGGGCGCGAAGCCCCCCTCGTCGCCGACGGCGGTGTTGAGGTTCTTCGCGGACAGCACCTTCTTGAGGGTGTGGAAGATCTCGACGCCACAGCGGAGGGCTTCCTCGAAGCTGTCGAACCCGGCCGGCACCAGCATGAACTCCTGGATGTCCAGGTTGTTGTCGGCGTGCGCGCCCCCGTTGATGACGTTCATCAGCGGAACCGGGAGGGTGCGGGCGTTGGTGCCGCCCACCCAGCGGTACAGCGGCACCCCGTGCGCCAGCGAGCCGGCGCGGGCCACCGCCAGCGAACAGCCGAGGATGGCGTTGGCGCCGATCCGGCCCTTGTTCGCGGAGCCGTCGAGGTCGATCATCATGTGATCGATCGCGCGCTGGTCGGCCACGTTCAGCCCGATGAGGTGGGGCGCGAGGGTCTGCTCGACGTTGGCGACCGCCTGCGCGACGCCCTTGCCCAGCCAGCGGCCCTTGTCGCCGTCGCGCAGCTCCACCGCCTCGTGCTCGCCGGTGGACGCCCCGGAGGGCACCGCCGCGCGTCCGACCGCACCGTCGTCCGTGGCGACCTCCACCTCAACCGTGGGGTTTCCACGAGAATCAAGGATCATCCTGGCAGATACTTCCTGGATCAGCGACACGGGACCTCCGACGATGGGCCCCGGGGGTATCGTGTGACGTGCGTGGGGGCAACGCTGGAAGGGGCCGCGCGTGTGGGATAGTCCCCCACCCCGATTCCCCAGGTTGCCGCATGCCCGCGCTCACCCTCGCCCTCACCCTCGCCCTCGTCTCTCCCGCCGTCGCGAGCCCGATCCCCTCCGCCGGAGCGGCCAGCGCCAGCGGCGTCGTCGAGGTCCCGCTCCTCGCCGGCCCCGAACGGGACGACCCCTACTTCTACGTGGCTGCCACGGTCGGCGAGGAGACCCTGCTCCTCCGCCTGGTGACGGAACACCCGTACGTCCTGCT
>JAYVAS010000608.1:0-2128 GCA_043750895.1 Pseudomonadota bacterium | reverse complement strand
CCACCATGGGGAGCTGGAACACGCTCGCGGCGGAGACGACGTGGCGCACCACGCTCGGGGAGGGCTGCACCCCCGAGATCGCCCAGAGCCTGACCGCCTCGGACTTCTGGGTACAGTTCGGCATCGCCTGCGCGCTGAGCGGCGGCGCCACCGCGGGCCCGGTCGTCCTCCAGACGATCCTCGGCGTACGCAAGTGAACGGCGACTGGTGGCGGGCCCTCCCCTCCGACCATCCGGCGCGGGTGGGCATGCGGGCCATCGCGGCGGGCAAGGCCGAGGGGAGCCGCGTCCTCCGGGAGACGGGGCCCGGCGGAGGCTGGCGGGGAGTGTACGGAAACCAGTTGCCCGGAAAGGGGGGCCGCCTCGTGGAGCGGCCCAGCGGCACGCTACCCCCGTCGTACCTCAACAGCGCGATCACCTGGCTCGTCACCACCGACATCTACGCGCCGGGGAGCGGCAACATCGGCCTGCCCTTCAACAGCGCCCGCTGGGGCGCGGTATGGGAGGGAGCGCCGCACGCGGTGTACGTGGACACCTCGTTCGCGGTGCAGTTGGTCCGCTTCGATGGCTCAAGCTGGAGCACGGTGACGAGCGCAGCGGCCGTGAAGGGCGCCCGACCGTGCCTGGGCGTGGCGCCCAACGGCACGGAGCTGGCGTTCGCGGTGAACACTGCCCGCGCGGTGATCTCGGTGTTCCGGTCGCGGAACGGGTGGGTAGCCGAGCCGATCCCCCGAATCGCCGACGACGGCACCGACCTCTCCGCGGACCGGACCTGGAGCGTCCCCGCGCTGACCGTCACCGATGAAGCGTCCATCCTCCTCGTGTTCCGGGTAGAGGAGACCACAAGCGGCACTTCGGCCATCTACGCGAGCGCGTTCGACCTGTCCGATGGGGCGTGGTCCGCGCCCACGCGAGTGTCGGAGAACGGCGCCACCGAGGATGTGGACTTCCCGTCGGTGGATCACGTGCGACAGACGACCCCCGGGCGGGCGCCGGGGGCACGATGGCGGGAGTTGCCCGTCGCCGAGAGGGGCGGTCCCGGGTCCGTCGTCGCGGAGCGGGGCGGGATCCTCCAGCCGCCGGGGCTGGAGTGGAGCCGAGCCGGCTACAACCCGTGGTCCCTGTCGCGGTATCCCGAACCCAACGCCACTTCGACGGTGTGGTTCTGCGTGGTGTACGAGCTGCAGGACAATGGAGGGAGCACCGCGACCAGCCGGATCCTGGGGCACGCGGTGCGTGACTCGGACCTCGCGGCCAACGGCTTCCGCTACGCGCCGGGTGGCGTGGTGTCGATCACCGGGACCGACAGCGCACGGGACCCCTGCGTGTGCGCGCAGGAGGATGGGACGTTCGTGGTGGCGTACACGCACATCAGCGGTAGAACCGCGACGAACGAAGGCGCCAGCATCGACGTGGTGTGGGCCCAGGCGCCGGACAACCCCGGTTCGACGACGGCGGGGCCCAGCGTGAGCAGCGCGCCGGGCCCCCTCGGCGGCGGTGGTCGGACGGACACCGCCCTGGTCTGGTACGGGCCCCAGGTGGTGGGGAGCGCGTACGCCGTGGGTAACGTCCGGTATCCGACCAACTTCCCCAACCTCCACGCCTGCCGCCCCCACCCGGCGGCCGGACCCATCGGGGTGGTGTGGGAGCAGGGCACCATCACCGGGTACGACAGCCGACAGATCGGCGCGGCGGCCTGCTCCGACGACCCCGACGACCCGGCCGCCTGGATCTCGTTCGCCGGCAACCAGGCGGCCAACTCAACGACCGAGCAGGCCTCCTATCCCTCTGTCTGGTGTGAGTACGACGACTTCTACGCCCCCGACATCGTCGTCCACCTGTTCTACATGTACGGCCAGGAGGACGACGACCCCACGACGGCAGCAAATCCCACCCAGCCCTTCAAGCTCGTCTACCGGAAGGGGACGTGGACCCCATGATCCCCCTCCTGCTCCGCTTCCTCGCCTGCACCGCCGACAAGCCCGACCCGGCGGACACCGCCAACCCCGACACCACGACGACCGACACCGGCGACGACTCGGTCCGCGACTCCCCACCCGACACCGTCACCACCGACACCGTCACCACCGAGACCGGGTGCCCCGATCCCCTCACCACCTACCCGGACG
>JAYVAS010000607.1:0-14960 GCA_043750895.1 Pseudomonadota bacterium | reverse complement strand
GTCGTGGAAGCCTACACCCCCCTGCTGACGAAGCTCGACACGCTGCAGGCCAACCCGGTTGCCCTCCGCAACTTCTTGGGCGAGTTCAGCGGCGCCGAGTCCGGCACGGGCGCCGAGGTGATCCCCGGCTACGCCGAGGAGCTGCTCCGGAGTCGGAACGACGTCGGTCGGGCCGCCGATGCCTGGGGCGCGTTGGTGCTCCAGCGGAAGGAACTGGCCGAGGCCGAGCGCATGGTGGAGGACCTCCGCGTCGCGGTGAGCGGCGGAACGGACGTGCTCGGCAACTTCGTGGCGGCCCGCAACGAACTGGCAGGGGTGCGGGGCAACGCGCTGTCGCTCCGCAATCGGCTCCTCGAGGCCGAGGGACTCTGGCTCAAGACCCGGATCGCCTCCACCTACCGCCCCGACCTCGCGGACATCCAGAAGCAGCGCGCCGCCGCGTTCGACTCGATCGCGGAGGCGTCCAGCACCGAAGCCACGCAGAACGACAAGGTGCAGCTCTACGACGAGCAGATCCACGAGGTTCAACAGCGGGCCTTCCGCATCTCGCAGACGGCCCAGGACGCGCAGGGAACCGCGCGGGCCACCGTCGAATACCTCGCCGCCGGCCAGTCCCGGCTGCCCGCGGCCGAAGCGCAGCGCGTACGTACCGAGGTCGAGCGCGAACAGCAGGCCCTGGCCAGCGCCATCGAGGCCCTGGACAAGGTCCAGAGCGAGGTCACCCGCCGTCGGATCCTCCGCACGGTGGAGACCAACCGCAAGGGCGACGACTCGGATCGGCGTCGGCAGATCATCCAGCGGTACGAAGAGCTTCGCCGCCGCCTGTCCGAATACCGCCGGTACACCACCGATCCGGAGGCCGCGGCGACGTTCGCGCGGTTCGACCGGCTGTGGCAGCTGGCCGACGCCGTCGAGCGGACCGCCGACGAGACGGCGCGGGTGCTCTCCGTCTCCGAAGCGCGGGAGCTCTCGTCGGTGAATCAGCGCCTCGCTCAGGAGGTGAGCAACGTCGCGGCGCTTCGCTCCGAGCTGGATGGCGGCGCGGCGAACACCGAAGCGCTCGCGCTGCGGGTGCTCGCCTTCGGGCTGGACCGGGTGCAGGCGCAGTTCGAGGACGACGTCCTGCTCGCCGACAAGGGCATCGTGGACGTCTACTGGCTCCGGAAGTCCGGCACGACCGATGAGATCGCCGCGCTCAACGCTGAGCGCACGCGCCTGATGCGCGAACTTGACGACCAGTTCCGGATCGTTCGGGAGAACCTCGACAAATGAGCCGCACCCTTCTCCGTACGCTGGGAGTGGTGGGCCTCGCGCTCGTCCTCGCACCTCAGGTGCCCGCCGAGGGCCTGCCCGCCGGCGTGGACGCCGCCGAGTGGCAGGATTTCCAGGACACCCTGGAGCGCTACAAGCAGCGGATGGGCGACTTCCAGGACGAGGCGCGCGCGATCGTCGACGCCGCCGAAACCGAGGAGCGCGCCAAGATCGAGTCGTCCTATGGGGCCCAGACCCAACAGCTCGAGGACACCGAGAACGCCCTCCGCCGGGTGGCGATCAGCCGCCTGGAGGCGTTCCTCTCCAAGTATCCGGGCACCGACTACACGCCCGACATGATGTTCCGGCTCGCGGACCTCTACTTCGAAGAGTCCGAGCTGCAGTTCTTTGCCGCCGACCAGGAATACATCCGCCTCGAGGCGCAGGCCGCCAGCCGTCCCGAGATGGAGCTCCCCGAACCGCCGACCAAGGACTACACGCGGTCAATGGATCTCTACCGCCAGATCATCGAGCGGCACCCGAAGTACGAGAACCTCGCCGACACCTACTACATGCTGGCCTGGTGTTATTCGGCCCCCAACGCCAAGCAGTACGATCCGGACGCCGCGCGCGACGTCAACAAGACCATCGCCGAACGGTACCCCGGGACGGAGTTCGCCAACGACGCCAACATGCGGCTCGGCGAGTACTACTTCGATCAGCCGGGGGTCCCCGGCAACCCGCTCGGCGCCGTACCGACGGCCATCGCCTACTACGAGACGGTCATCGCGGACGGCCCCGCCGGCCGGAACTACGACGAAGCCATCTACAAGCTGGGCTGGTCCTACTACAAGATCAACGACTACGATCGCGCGCTCGCGTATCTCGTCCAGCTCCTCGACTACTCCGACCAGCAGTTCCTCGAGACGGGTCGGATCTCGAACATGCGCCCAGAGGCGATCGAGTACCTCGCCATCTCCTACGCGGACATCGCCGATCGCCAGAGCAAGCGGCCGATGGAGGTCGCCCAGGCCCATCTCGGAAAGCTCGGCGACCAGAAGAAGTGGGAGCACGACGTAGTCGAGCGCCTCGCCACCATCCTCGAGCTGCAGACCAAGTACGACGATGCCATCGACGTCTACTCGCTGCTCCAGAGCCGGTGGCCGAACGATCCCAAGAACCCCGAGTACCAGCACCGGATCGCGGTCATCTACGGGAGCAAGTACCTCCCGTTCCCCGACCCGGATCGCGCCGCGAAGGCGATGGCGGTCCTCACCGATCGGTATTCGGACGGTGGCGCCTGGTACATCGCCAACCGGGCCAATCCCGACGCCATCGCCACGGCCCGCAGCTACATCGAGACCTCTCTCGCCTCGGTGGCGGTCGAGTACCTGGTCCGCGCCCGCGAGACCAAGAACATCGACGACTACAAGCTTGCCGCCGCGAAGTTCGAGGAGTTCCTCAACACCTTCCCCTTCGGCGCAGACTTCGACCTCTACGAGTGGTACCACGCGCTGGCCCTGTTCGAGTCGAACCAGTTCGTGGCCGCCGAGCGGGCGTACACCCAGATCCTGAAGAACGACCGCTCGCCCTATCGGGACGGGGCTCGGTTCCAGGTCATGAAGTGCCGCGAGCAGGTCGCGCTCGCCCGGTACGGCAAGCTGGACGTGGTCCCGCCCAACGCCACCGTGCGGCAGGTCATCACCACGCCCAACAACAAGCAGGTCACGGTCTACGAGGTCTCGGACGAGCAGAAGTCGTTCGTCGCCGCCGCCGACGACCTCGTCGGGCGCGAGTTCACCGACCCCGAGTGGGCCAAGGCGCTGGAAGACGATCGCGCCGCGCTCCTCTACATCCCCGCCCAGATCTACTACCTGCACGGGCAGTACGACGAAGCGCGGGCGCGCCTGGACCGCCTGCTCGCCGCCTACCCTGGCACGGACGAAGCGGTCTACGCGTCGTCGCTCTACGTCAACACCTACAACTTCGAGGGCAACCTCGAGGCGGTCCGCACCTACACCACCAAGTTCTCCACGATGGAGCTGGGCAAGGATCCGGAGCTGCGGAAGGTCAAGCTCCAGGAGTTCGCGGACATCCGGGAAGGCGCGGCGTTCACGCTGGCCTACGAGCTGATCGAGAAGGGGGACCGGGCGGCTGCGGCCGAGGCCTACGTCCAGTTCATGGCCGAGTACCCGAACAGCAAGTTCTACAAGGACGCGTTGTACAACGCCGCCAACAACTTCGACCTGTCGGGCCGGGCCGCGAAGGCGATTCAGCTCTTCGAGCAGTACGTCGCCAAGTACCCCACCGACGATCGGTCCCAGGGCCTGTACTTCCGTGTGGCCGAGACCTACTCCTCCACGATGGACCTCAACAAGGCGATCGCCGCCTACGACTCGGTGGTCAAGCTGTTCCCGGCCTCGCAGGACGCCCCGGGGGCGCTCTACAACGCCTCCTTCCTCCGGGTCGGTCAGGGCGCGCACGGAGACGCCGCGCGCGGGTTCGAGAAGTACGGGTCGACCTACACCAGCCAGTCAGATGCGGAGTCGGTGTACTACCGGGCGGGCGCGCAGTGGGAGCTGGTGAGCGAGAAGGATGCCGAGGAGTTCTACCTCCGGTACCTCAAACGTTTCCCCTCGGAGAACCCCAACCACGGGATCGAGGCGGCCTACAAGCTCGCGAAGATCTACGAGAAGCGCGGCGACAGTCGGCGGGCCACCGCGGCATGGGCCCAGGTTCAGCAGATCTTCGGGGTCAACGCGACCAACACCGGGGTGACGGGCCAGACGCGGTCGGTCGCCGCGCAGGGCGCGCTCCGCGGGCTGGTAGCCGACTTCGAGCGGTTCAAGCAGATCAAGTGGACCACGTCGGAGGCGAAGAACGTCGAGCTCCTCGCGAAGATCAAGTCCGACGAGCGGAAGGCGCTGGAGGCACGCGCCATCAATCTCATCGCGACCTACCAGGACTACGACACCGCCGCCGCTTCGCTCTACCTCCAAGGCATGTCGCTCTTCGCGTACGCCGACATGGCCTACGACATCCCCCCGCCCAAGGGCCTCACCGAGGAGGAGCTCGACATCTACCGGGAGACGGTGGACAAGACCTTCCGGATTCCGGCGGAAGACGCCGGGAAAGCCCGCCTGCTCTCGGCGCTGGAGAAGGCCCGCGCGGAGAAACGCTGGTGTGAATGGAACACCAAGACCGTGATTGCGCTCAATGACCGGTACCCCTCGGAGTTCCCGAGCGAACGTCAGGAAGCCCGCGGGACGATCCTCTCCGGAACCCCGACCATCGCGGGTCCCGAGTCGGTGCCTCAGACGAAGGGCGGTGGGGAATGAACAGCCTTCTCTTCGCGCTGGTGCTCGCTGGCTGCGGGCCCAAGACTCCCCCGGTCACCACCCCCGTGGGGGGCGTGCCCACCGAACCCACGGCGGTGGCCCAGCCGCCCGGCGTGGATGCGCCCAGTGCGCCCGCACCGGTGGACGCGCCGGCGCCGAAGCCGGCCGCTGCCGCCGCTCCGGCGGGCCCCGATGCGGGCGGGAAGATGACGCCCAACGACCGCCGCACGATGAATGACGCGGTCGCGATGCTGACCACGCAGGACCCCGCCAAGGCGCAGGAGGCGCTCTCGCGCCTGCAGGGGCTGGCCGGGAACTACAACGACGTGGCGGTGGTCTACTACAACGTGGGCCTCGCGTACTACTACATGGGACAGCCGGATCAGGCGCGTAAGGCCTGGTTGCGGAGCACCGAGATCGACCCCGCGTACGCAAAGGGTTGGCTGAACCTCGGGAACCTGTCGGCCGTCGAACGCCGGACGGACATGGCGCTGGCCAGCTACCAGGCGGGCCTTCGTTACGCGCCCGACGATCTCGACCTTCACGTCGCGGCGATCGGCGCCTTGCGCCAACTCAAGCGCTACGACGATGCCATCGCCGAAGCCAAGACGGCGCTGCGCATCAACTCCAAGGCGATCGACGTCTACAACCAGCTCGCGCTCGTCTACCTGGACACCAAGCAGTACGACCTCGCCCGTTTCGTGCTCGAGAAGGCGAAGGTGGACATCCAGGGCGCCGAACAGAATGCGCCGCTGCTCGCGGCGATGGGCGAGGTCTACCTCCGCCTCGGGTACCCCGGGGACGCCCAGGCGAGCTTCAAGAAGGCGCTCGAGATCGACCCCTTCCAGCTCGCGGCGCTGCAGTTCCTCGCCAACTACTACCTGGACAACCGCAGCTTCGACGACGCCACCCCGCTCTGGGAGCGGGTGTGCGGGCGTCTCCCGATGGAGGCCGGTCCCCGCATCAACCTCGGGATCAGCTACCGAGGGCAGCGGCGCTTCGAAGACGCGAAGCGGGCCTACGAGGAGGCGATGCGCCTCGACCCCCGGAGCCCCGAGCCCCTCCGTAATCTCGCCGTGCTCTACGGCGACTACATGAAGGCCTACGACGCCGCGATTCAGGCCGTCGAGGACTATCGGAAGGCGGGGGGCGGACCGACCGCCGAGCTCGACGCGTGGGTCGCCGCGATCCGCAAGGAGCAGAAGAAGGCCGAGGACGCCAAGCGGCGTGAGGCCGACAAGCGCAAGCGGGAAGAAGCCGAGAAGTTGAAGGCCACCGAGCCCGCTCCCGCGCCGGAGCAGCCCGCGCCGACGCCGGAACAACCGCAGCCCGCGCCGGGCGGCGACTCGCCTTGGGGAGGTACTCCATGAGGTACGTCTTGGTTTTCGCCGCGTTCTTGTTCAGCGGCGCCGCGTTCGCCCAGTCTCCGCTGCGCTTCGAAGCGCAGAGGGTCACGGCGAAGATCCAGAAGCCCGAGATCCAGATCTACATCACCAAGCAGAACCTCACGCCGAAGTACGCCCTGGACCTGAAGGAGAGCTTCCTCCCGAAGGTGATCGAGTCGGTCGAGTCCAAGCCATTCTGATTCCGTCATCGGCGAGGTAGCGCGTGGGTGAAAACCTCGGCGAGTGGTTCCGCTCGGGCGGTCTGTTCATGTGGCCCATCCTCGTCTGCGCGGTGATCGGCGCCGCGGTCTCGATGGAGCGGCTGCTCTACCTGTTCCTGCGCGCCGCGATCAACGGCCCGGTGTTCGTCGCCGCCATCCAGCGGCACGTGCTCGACGGGGACCTCGACGCCGCCATTCGCCTCTGCAACGCCGAGGCCGGCGCGGTGCTGCCGCGGGTGCTGAAGGCCGGGCTGATTCGGGCCGACCGCCCCGATCAGGAGATCCGGGACGCGCTCGAAGAGGGTGCGCTGGAGGTCTACCCGCTGATCAACCGCCGGCTCTCGTACCTGCCCACCGTCGCCAACGTCGCTACTCTGTTGGGCCTGCTGGGCACCATCCAGGGCCTGATCGAGTCGTTCCAGGCGGTAGGCGAGGCCGACGCTGCCGCACGATCGGCGGCGCTCGCCCACGGCATCGCCGTGTCGATGAACGCGACCTTCGCCGGCCTGGTCATCGCGGTGCCGGTGCTGGTGGTCCACGCGCTGGTGGCGAGCCGGGCCAACGCGATCCTCGACGAGATCGACCACTACTCGCTTCGTCTCACCAATCTGCTGCTCGCTGTCCGACGGGAGCGGCCGACGACGACGGGCGGTCCGGTCCTGCCGTTCCCGGAGCGGTAGCGCAGTGCGGCGCCGTCGTGCCCGCGCCCCGACGGTCGCCAATGTCGACCTGACGGCGGTGCTCTCGGTGGTGGTGCACCTCATCCCGATGTTGTTGCTGCTGGTCCGGTTCAAGCAGATCGCGCAGCTCGACGTCAGCGGTAGCGTCATCCCGGCGCTCCCGTCGCCGAGCGCGGTGGCCCTCGCCGATCAGGCGGACCGGGTGGTTTCGGTGCGCATCACCGACACCGGCTTCTACGTGGGCGGGGCAGGGGAGGCCGCACCCTTCCTGCCCTGTCGCGGGCCGTGCGCGCCCGACACCTACGACTACGCGGCGTTGACCCAGGTGATGCTCGTCGCCAAGGAGCTCCATCCGGACGAGCGCCGGATCGTGATCGCTCCCGGCCCGGACGTCGCGTACGACGTCGTGGTGGACGTCATCGACGCGGTGCGCGCGCGTAAGGTCGGCGAGGGCGAGAAGCTCCTCTTCCCGGTACCGTTGATCGCCGCGCCGGAGGCGCCATGAGGCAGCCGTTCCGCCACCGACGCGAACGCCGGGTCCAGGCCGCCAGCGATCTCACCATCACCTCGATGGTGGACATGTACACCATCATCCTCACGTTTCTCCTGAACTTCGTCGACCCTGCGATGGGTGAGGAAGGGCTGCTCAACCTCCCCACCGCGCGCGCGACCTCGGCCGCCGCCGAGGGCGTCGTGGTCCAGGTGACGACCGAGGACATCCGGGTGGGCGGCGAGGTCGTGGCGCGGCTCGAGGCTGGGGGGCGCCGGGTCGCGGCCGAGGTGAACCGCGAGGGCATGGTCATCGTCCCGGTCGCCGATGCCCTCCGGGCCATGAGTCGTGTCGACGATGCACCGCTTGTCCTTGAATGTGACCGCGGCGTGCCGTTCTCTCTGGTCGGAGAAGTCCTCCAGACCGCTCGGGCCGCCGGCTTTGCGCACTACCGCTTTGTGGTGGACCGTGAAGTGCAATAGACCGAAGTGGTCCGAATACGGGAACCATGTCCCCCTGCCGGTGTCGGTAGGGGCGGGTACCTTCCCCCGACCAGGTGCACGATGAGCGCTCAAGCAGCCCAGACCGGAACACAGCGGGTGCCCCAGAAGGTGCTCCGTATCGGCGTAGTGCAAGAGGGGAAGGTCGCGCGCGAGCGCCTCATGCGCACCCAGGAGCTGGTCACGGTGGGCGAGGGGCCGCGGGCCACCTTCCCCGTCACCGGCACCCAGATCGGCGCGTACCACGAGCTTTTCGTGCCCAAGGGGGATCACTACGTGCTCGCGGTCCCCGAGTGGGCCGAGGGCAAGCTCTCCTGGAAGGACGGCATCCGCGGGCTCGACGAGCTGCGGAGTCGGGGCGAGGCCCAGAAGAAGGGCGACCTCTGGCTGGTGACGCTGAATGAGAACGTGAAGGGCAAGGTCACGCTGGGCACGACGACCATCCTCTTCCAGTTCGTCCAGGCGCCCCCGGAGCCGGTCCGTCCCATCTCTCCCGCCGACTTCCGTCGGCCGATGCTGGACGACGAGGATCCGCTCTTCCTGGGCCTTCTGGGCGTGTTCTCGGTCATCGCGGTCGCGTTCATGCTCTACGTGTACACGTCGCCCCGCATCGAGAACGAGGCGGTCCCCGATCTCGACGAGCTGTCCAAGCTCGTGAAGATCGAGCCCATCCCCATCGAGGTCAAGGTCGTGGACGACGCGCCCGGGGAAGAAAAGAAGGTCGTCAAGGACGACTCGAAGCCGAAGCCCACCGCCGAGACCACCGGAGCGAAGACCGAGAGCGCGCCGTCCACCGAGTCGGTGGCGAAGAAATCGCTGCTCCTCCAGATGTTCGGCACGGTCGCCAACGGTGAAGGCACCGCGGCCGACCTGATCGGCGACGACGCGTCGCAGGCCGCGCTGGACGCCGCGCTCAACGGGGTGTCGGGCGCACAGTCGGCGAGCGCCGGCGACCTGGGCATGAAGACGGGCGGCACCAACGGGCGCGGCGACGCCAGCGTCGGCGTCGGCGTCGCGACCGGCGGTACGGCCGGCACGGGGGGCGGAGTGGCCGTCGTCGTCAAGAAGCCCAAGGTCGACTACGGATCCGCGGACGCGACCGTGGATGAAGGCGAGGCCGGTGGCATCCCGACTTCCATGCGCAAGAGCGCCAGTCGCATCGCGACCTGCGTCGAACAGGGCCTGAAGCAGGACCCGAACATGAGCGGCCGCGTTTCGGTCGGCTTCCAGGTCACCAAGGGCAAGGTCTCCGACGTCCGCCTGATCGACAACACCACGCGGAACGACGGCGTCGGCACCTGCATCGTCAGCGCGGTGCGGTCGGTGCGCTTCCCCGAGGACCTCACCGCGACGGTGGCCGAGTACCCGTTCGTGGTAAGCGGGCAGTAGCGCGGCCCGGGACGCCTCCACGTTTGATCTCAGGTTCGAACCTTTGCGGCCGTGGATGACATCATCGGGTATGTAGTTGGAGTGTTGGAGTGCGTATGCGCCTGCTAGCCCTACTGTTGCTCGGAGTCCTGGCCGAGCCTGCCCTTGCCGAGACGCCGGGCGTCGCCGGGACCCTCGAACAGTCTTCCAGCGCCGCACCGAAGGAAAAGATCGAATTCGCCGCAAGCGCGGTGAAAGAGATCGACGCCGCCGTGGGCACGACGCAGAAGCTGCTCGATCAAGCCACCAAAGACAAGAACACCGAACAGGTGGAGTGCCTCCAGCGGAAGCTCACGCCGCTCCGGGCTCTGGCCGAGGTCTCCAAGGCCAGCTCGTCCACGCTGACGCAGCTCCTCGCCGCGAATGACTCCGTTCACGCTGATTTGGAGTATCGGAAGATCGCGGTCGCGTTGTCTAAAGCGCGTGACTTCCTTGCTGAAGCCCAGGCGTGTGTCGGTGAAACAGGCGCGCGGCGCGGCGACGCGGTGGTCTCGGTCGATGACGCCGGTGTCGGGGAGGAGCTCCCCCTCGCGCCGGACGAGATTGCCACCATCACGCCCGAACCCAGCCCCAACTGAACCGGTGCTCATCCCGAGGTTGCTCCGTCGGCCCGGACAGAGCATGTTGGTGCGTTCTCAAAACCGGTGGTCCCCGAACGTGGATTTCAGCAGTCGAAGGGGCTTGAGCGTGTTTCCTGGACACGCGTGCGCGATGGTAGCGACCGTCGCGCTGCTCGCGTGGTCGGGCGCGGCCATGGCTGCGCCCGGAGATCACGTCCGCGTCGGCGACGCCACGATCACGCCGTCGGTGATGACCGGCCTCGAGTACCACACCAACGTCTACCTGGAAGACGGGTATCGGGACCCGGTGGTCGGCGCGCCGTCCTGGGTGCTCAGCCCCCGGATCAAGATCGATCTCGACCGTCCCGACTGGAAGTTCGAGGCGGGCGGCGGCTACGCCCTCAAGGTGTTCATCGACGTGGCGCCGAAAGACGGCATCAACGTACCGAACCTGAACCAGTACACCAACTTCGACGCCAACATCGGCTTGAACGTGTTGACCCGCAGCCTCGTCGGTCTTCGCCTCGAGGACCGCCTGGAGGTGAAGAACTCCCCCGCCGAGACCCAGACGGCGGAAGGCAACGCGAACATCGTCACCACGTCGAACGACACCACGGGCGGGATCGTGGTGCGCCCCGGATCGGCATTGGAGATCGGCGTGCTCGGCCGGCTCGGGGTGGACAACTACAACGTCCCCTACGCCCTGCTCGAAGGCACGACCGACCCGAACCTGAACAACCGTCTCAACTACGGGCCGGTCCTCGATGCCCGGTGGCGCTTCTTGCCGAAGACGTCCCTCACCAGCCTGTCGTCGGTCACCTGGAACCGCTGGGACACGCACCTCGTCTCGGCGCTCGGCCCGGTGTCCGGGGTGGACTACGGGGAGTTCCTCGGGAAGCCGGATTCGGTCATCTGGAAGTCGCTCTGGGGCGTCCGCGGACAGGTCACCCCCAAGATCGCGATCCAGCTCGCCGCCGGCTACGGCCAGGCCTACTACGATGAACAGAGCGTGCTGGACGAGGCCGGGTCGCTCGACCCCTCCTCGACCGAGCTGGACCTGGTCGGCACCGAGAACTTCGGGACCGATCTCACCTCCGCTTCGCAGGGTCTGCTCGCGAACGCCCAGGTGTCCTGGGCGCCGGTCGCGGGCCAGAACCTGATCGTCGGCTACCAGAAAGACTTCCAGGACGCGTTCTTCACGAACTACGTACTTTACAACTATGGATTCTTTCGGTACGAAGGCACCTTCGCGACCCGCTTCGGCGTGTCCGGCGAGCTGACCTACCGCCTCGACGGCTTCCACGGGGAGGTGGCGCGGCACGACAGCAACGTCACCGCCAAGGCCGCCGTCTCCTACGTCCTCACCGATTACCTCACCACCGCCCTCGCCGGCGGCTGGGTCGAGCGGGCCTGCGCCGACGCCGCCTGCCAGGGCGACCAGTTCTACTACTCCCAGTACGATGACTTCTGGGTCCAGCTCGGGATGACGTTCACGTACTGACGGGTCTCGATGCGTGGTAAGCGATCCAATCGGGCGTGGACCGGGTATTAAGCGGGTGATGGGTCTCCTCTGCATCTTGTGGGTGTTCGTCGCCGCAGTCTTCGGACAGACGTCCGCGGGCGAGCCCGCCGATGTCCTCACCTACCGGATCGGGCCGGGCGACGAGCTCCACGTCGAGGTCGTCGGGCAGCCCGAGATGAGCGGCGACATCCGCGTCGACTCCGACGGGGACCTCGCCATCCCGCTGGCCGGTCAGGTGAAGGTCGGCGGTCAGACGGTGGACGGCGCCCGAAACGCGGTGATCGGCCACCTCGCGGCCGGGTATCTGCGGACGCCCCAGGTGCTCCTCAAGGTGGAGACCTACGGGAGCAAGCTGGTGGACGTCTCCGGGGGAGTCGCCCGGCCGGGGACCTACCCCATCCAGGCCGGCGTCGCGACCGTCTCCAAGCTGGTGCTCGCCGCCGGCGGGCTGATGGATGCGAACGCCCCTCGCGCCGAGATCTGGCGCGACGGCGAGCGTGGTCGCGAGGTCATCCAGGTCGATCTGGATCGGGTGAACAAGGGGGACCAGCTCGCAGACACCGCGGTCCTGGCCGGGGACCACGTGTACGTGCCCCAGGTGGAGCAGATCTTCGTCGACGGGCAGGTCCAGAAGCCGGGAGCCCTGATCTGGCGCGACGGAATGACGCTGACCGAGGCGATCATCCAGGCGGGTAGCACGCTGAACACCGCCCGCCTGCAGGGGGTCTACATCATGCGCGGCCCCGAGCGCATCGACGTCAACTACAAGCGGATCCAGGAGGCGAAGGAGGCGGACTTCGCGCTGCACCCCTCGGATCGCATCGTCGTCCCCGAATCGGCGTTCTAGCAGACCGCGCACGGGGCGTGGGCGGTCGGTCGTAGCGCGCGCGGCCGGAGGTCCGTTCGAGCTCTGCCGTGACGCGTCAAGAGAAAGACGGTAGGATTGACGTGCTGAGGTGTGTTCATGGCGCGTTTGCGGACGGCGACAGGGTTGACGGCGGCCACGCGGGGGGGGGATCCGTCCCCCGAGCCGACCGCCGCCGAAGCGCTGGTGCCTCGTCGAAAGGCAGAGCCCGCGCCGATCACCGCGCGTCCGCGCGGCACCTCCAAGGGCAAGCGTAAGCCTGCGCCCCTCCCGCCGGTGCGGCGGGAGATCCCCCCGGCGGTCCGTCAGGCGATGCTGCTGGCCGGGATCGCGGGGACGTTCTTCGTCCTCCTCGCGCTCGCCAGCTACGCGCCCACCGATCCCTCCCTCTCCGTCGCGTCGGCCCAGCCGGTGTCGAACTGGGGCGGCGTCGTCGGTGCCACCGTCGCCGACGCCCTGTTGCAGTTGGTCGGGTACGCCGCGTGGTCCGTGGTGGGCGTCTCGCTGTTCCTGGTCCTTCGCCTCGCCGGGCGCCTCGTGGGGGGCTGGTTGTCCTCGTTCGTGGCGGCGCTCGGGGTCGTCGCCCTCGCGGCGGCGTGTCAGCTCGCGTTCGGATCCGCCGACGCCGGCTTTCCGGCGGGGGGCCTGGTCGGCGTGTTGCTGGAGACGGCGCTCGCGCCGCGCCTCGGCGACGCCGGCTTCTCCCTCCTGGTGGGCACGGTGCTCCTCGGGAGCGGGACCGTGCTGTTCGGGATCAACTGGCAGCCCTTGTTCGCGCGCGCCGTCGAAGGTGTCGAGCGCGGCGCGCCGGTCGCCGCGCGAGCGGTCGGCGCGGCCTCGGTCGCGGTGGCACGCCGGACGGCGGCGGCAGGTGCGGCGGGTGTGAACGCGGTTCGTGCCCGCCTCGAGCCCGATGTGGACGAGGAGGACGCGGACGCGGTGGAGGACGAGGAGGAGGAGGACGACGACGTCCACGCGACGGTCTCGGAGGCCACACCGCGGAACGCGAGCGTAGCCGCTCCGCCCGCCCCTCCGTTCACGTTGCCCGAGCCGCCCAGTGTGTGGTCGGCCCGTCGCGCCCCGCCCGCGCTCCCGGCGCCGGCGGACCCACCCACGCTGGTGGCCGGGCGCACCCTGGTCGAAGTGGAGTACGAGCCCACCGTCGGACCGATCGCGCGCCCGACGGCGGCCCGCAGCCCCCGTCCGATCGAGACCGCGCCGCCGCCGGTCGACCGTTCCCCGCCGCCGGTGTCGACGCCCGCCCCGCGGGTCGCCGCGGCCCCGGTCGAGGCCACCGCCCCCCGGGTGGCCCCGCCCCGTCCCGCTGCACGCTCGGAGGCACCGGCCGTGTTCGGCGCCGAGGACTTCGACGACGCCGACGAGCTCGCCGACGAGCCGGAGGACGTCCCGTCCGTGGCTCCGGTCCGCGCCCGTGTCAAGGTCGGCATGGCCTCCGACGCCGCCGTGGTGCCGGGAAACCTCGTCTCCGGCGGCCGCACCGACGATGGCGGCGCGGTGCGGGCGATCCGCTCGCCCTTCCAGCTCCCGCCGCTCTCGCTGCTCGACGAACATCCGGTGATCGTCGCCGGGCACGACGAGGGCGCTCTCCAGGACCTCGCGCGCCGGCTGTGCAGCAAGCTGCTCGACTTCGGCGTCGAAGGGCGGGTCAACGCGATCCGTCCCGGACCGGTCATCACCCTGTTCGAGTACGAGCCCGCGCCTGGGGTCAAGCTCTCCCGCATCGCGTCGTTGTCCGACGACCTCGCGATGGCCCTGAAGGCGCTGTCGGTGCGGATCGTCGCGCCGATCCCCGGCCGCGGCGTGGTCGGGATCGAGATCCCCAACGAGCGCCGCCAGACCGTGTGGGCCCGCGACCTGTTCGCCTCGTCCGAGTACCGCGACGGGAAGCTCGTGCTGCCCGTCATCCTCGGCAAGGACACCGAGGGGCGCCCCTACGTGGCCGACCTCGCCCGCATGCCCCACCTCCTGATCGGCGGCACCACCGGCTCGGGGAAGAGCGTCGGCGTCAACGGCATGCTCTGCTCGTTGCTGTTCCAGAAGACGCCCGAGGAGCTGCGCCTGATCCTGGTCGATCCCAAGATGCTCGAGTTCGAGCTCTACCAGGACATCCCCCACCTGCTGCATCCGGTCGTGACCGAGCCGAAGCTGGCGTCGGCGGTGTTGAAGTGGGCGTGCGCCGAGATGGACGATCGGTACCGACTGCTGGCGCGGTGGCAGACCCGGAACATCGAGGGCTACAACGACCGGGTCACCAAGGAGCTGGGGGACTGGACGCCAGCGAAAGCGCGGAAGTACGCGCCGAATGACTGGCCGGAAGGCGAACTCCTGCCCTTCCCCAAGAAGCTGCCGTACATCGTGGTGGTCATCGACGAGCTGGCGGACTTGATGATGGTCGCCGCGCGGGACGTGGAAGAGTCCATCGTCCGCATCGCCCAGAAGGCCCGTGCCTGCGGCATCCACCTCATCGTCGCGACCCAACGGCCGTCGGTGGACGTGATCACCGGGTTGATCAAGGCCAACATGCCCTCGCGGCTCGCCTACCAGGTCCGCTCCAAGACCGACGGGCGGACCATCCTCGACCAGAACGGCGCCGAGACGCTGCTCGGCAAGGGCGATCTCCTGTACCTGCCCCCCGGGACCTCCGGCCTCCTGCGCATCCACGGGCCGTTCCTCGGCGACGACGAGGTGAGGCGCGTGGC
>JAYVAS010000606.1:0-2678 GCA_043750895.1 Pseudomonadota bacterium | reverse complement strand
CCCCGTCCTGCCCAGAGATGTAGACGCATCGTGCGCCGCCGTCATCCGGGAAGACAGCGCCGAACCCCAGATCGCCGTTGCCGAACGTCTCGACGTCGGCCCCCATCTCCTTGAGGAGGGAGTACACTTCGGAGACATCCCCGAACTTCCAGGTCAGCTCCTGGCGGACGCCATCGAGGCCGATCAGGGTGGTGGTGTCGCCGGCGCGGTCCGCGAGCTCCTCCAAGTCGGCGTCGACGCCGTCCGGTAGTAGTGCGGTCCCGAACCGCATTTCCAAGACGCCCTCAGAGGGCGCGTCGTCAGACGAGTCCAGGGTGACGATGGCGGGGCCCGCGGTGCAGGCGAGGAGGTTGAGCAGGATGAGGGACATTTTGACTCCGTTGGCTGGTGGCTGTCGGGCCGAATCGCACCGACACCCAAACCATAGCGGCGCCGGATTGGGAGGTCCACGGTAGGACGCCCTCATCTCCCTGTCAATCCCTGTCAGCCTCGCGCCGGTGCAGGTCCGCGATGGCGCTCGCGCGCGTTAGGTGAGCGAATGGGCAACCTCGCACTACAGGTCGGGTCGGCCACCCGCATCGTACCTCTCGCACCCCTGAACGTCGTCGGCCGGGGGGCGTCCTGCACCTGGCCGTTGGCGCCCCCCCTCTTCCCGCCTTCGGTCGCGGAGATCCCCCTCCTCTGGCTCGAGATTCGCTGGCTCCCCGAGTTCGGCGCGTGGGCGCGTCGGGACCTCGGGGCGGTCGGGAGGGCATCGTCCGACCCGTCGCTGCCCGGGATGGCGCCCTACTGGTTTCGCCTCTCCAAGGGGGAGCCGCTGCGTTGCGGGGCGGCCGCCGCCTCCGTCGAACTGGTGGACGAAGGCCCGCCCGAGGCGATGGCGTTCAACCTGCGGACCGGTGAGCTGCGCGTCGGCGAAGCCCTGGTTGAGCTCGTCGAGGAGCGCGCGAACGGATGGTGGTGGAACGAGTCAGGGGAAGGCCCCCTGTCCGACGGGGCGGTCCTGCTCGCGGAAGCATCTGGTGTATGGCGGTTTCATCCTGGGATTCCTCCGGCACCCACATCGCTGGTGGACCTCGAGTCGCCCGGGGTCTCGATCGAACTCGATGTTCGGGGCCCGGTGCTTCGCCTGCTTCAACGGTCGGCGGTGGTCGCTGAAGTCACCAGCACCGACGCGTTCGTGGCGATCGTCTACGCGATGGAGCTGTTGAATCCCCATTCCGACCGCGGATTGTTGGACCCGGTGGTGGCGGTGCGTCGGATTGGTCGTGCCCTGGGGGCCACGACTGCGATCCCCGTCAATCGGGTCGCCGAGATGCGTTCGGGGCTCCGCCAAGCGCTGAAGAAGCTGGGTATCCGAAACTATTCCTGCCTGTTTGCGTGCGAGGGCGCCGGCCCCGCGACGAGGTGGAGGTTGGGGCTCCCCATCGAGCGGGTCCGGGTGCTCGACCACGACGGGGCTTTGGTGGCGGCCCCCGAATAGCGCAGCAGCACCACCCGGCGCGAAGCAGGGGTTGACAGGGTAATCGCGGCGACCGGAGCCAGAGAGCGGCCTAGGGGAGTGGCGTTGCTCGGATGCGCCTTGGCACGCCGAGCGGCGTCACCGCCACCCCCGGAGATTCCCATGACCCCTCGTTCGCTTCTGCTGTCGCTCACCCTCCTGATTGGCCTCACCGGATGCCCCGCCAACCGGGCATTTCGAGAGGGGCGCGACTTCGACGAAGCCGGCTCGGAGTTCCGTGCCGCCGGGAAGTACCTCGATGCGCTGGAGATCAACGAGAACCACAAGAACGCCCAGGCCGCGCTCCTCGTCGTCGCGGAGAGCGCTTACGGCGAGAAGCTCGCGCAGGCCGAGAGTGCTGAACGGAGCCGAGACTTCCCTGCGGCGCTCAAGCACTACCGGGGCTTGCGAAAGTTCCTGGACGCGCTGGACGCGCGGGGTGCGCTCACCTTCACCACCGGGAACGTGGGCGCAAAGGTGGACGAGATGGAGAACTCCGCCGCGGAAGCGCAGTACTTGGAGGGGGAGGAGGCGGTCCGCCAACGGTTCTTTGATCGCGCCATCGGCGCGTACGAGGCGGCGTTGGCCTACAAGGCCCCATACAAGGACGCCAGCGCGAAGATTGGGGCGTCCTACTACGGGTGGGCCGAGGACCAGCTCAAGGGTCGGCTCTATCGCGAGGCGGCGCTGCATTTCCGCAACGCTGCCGAGCACCGGGTCGGGGCGCCGCCGGACGCTGGTGTGCGGTCCGGGGCCGTCTATGCCGCGCTCGGACGGCACTTCATCGGGGTCGATCGGTGTCGGCAGGCCGTTCTCGATCTGCGGGAGGCGGAGAAGTCTCTCGGTGGTGCGGTCGTCCGCCCGGACCTCGAACGAGCCGAAACCTGCGCCGTCACCCCGGTAGCGGTCTCCCCTTCGAAAACCCGACGGGCCGATCGCTCGCCGGGATGGCGCTCGCCGAGACGATGGCCGACCAGGTCGCGAGCAAGGTGCGGAGCCAGGGCAGCGAGTTCGTGAGGCTCCTGGAGCGGTCGGCCCTTGAAAGGATCCTGACGGAGCAGGGGCTGAGCGCGAGCGGGGTGGCGACCGGTTCAACGTCGAAACTCACCGGGGTCCGCTACCTCGTCGTCGGGAAGATCACGCAGGTTCTGGTTGAGCACCCCGCACCCCAGGTCGC
>JAYVAS010000605.1:0-3422 GCA_043750895.1 Pseudomonadota bacterium | reverse complement strand
GCGATCACGTCGCCGACGTACTGGCTTAGGCGCCCCTTCCCACCCGGGTACCGCAAGGGCGTGTTGAACTGCATCCGGCCGCCTACTCCACGTCCGCCGAGTCGGCCAGCTCGGTCGGCATCCCATCAGGGGGAAGCGCGGGGCACGGCGGCCCCAGCGCCCGGGCCAAGTACGGGTACCACCGGTCCCAGATGACGCGAAGCTCGGTTCCCACAGGAATTGTCGTCCGCCGATGGACGTACTCATGGAGGGCGTCGATGTTTGCGATGTTGTCGGGATCCTTGCGCCGGACGGCTTTCAAGGTGTCGTCGACATCGCCGGGGTCCATCCGCCTGAAAGCGACGTGGAGCTTGTCTTGGAGCTTCGGGCCCTTGTCCGACCAGCTCTTCGCCGGGGCTTTCGGAGGGATGCCGTTGACCTCGAGAAACTGTTCCGTTGACAGCTCCACAAGCACGCGGAGGACAAGCGAGGCGGCCTCGGGAAATTGGGTGGTGTCCAGGCTTCGACACTCTCGAATCAGTCGGCCAAGACGCTCATTCGATGACGGCAACGGCTGGACTGCTTCACTTCCAGCAAGACACGCCCTCTCGGACACCGCGGCCCCACCCCGAGCCCGCTTGGGCTTCGATGCGGGTGGTGTGGGGCAAGGGTGGAAGTCTGGACCGTCGGAGGTTGGGTCAACAAGGGCACGAGGGCCGCAAGTTCCGCGCGGATCTGGTCTGTGGACTTGAAGCGATCGACTGCCCCCGCCTTCTTGTCCGTGACCAGGCGAAAGATGCCCAGAAGCACCTCGCGACCCTGGTCTGGTGTGCAGTTGGCGAACTCGGGACGGGCTCCTCCCATTTCGACGCCGAGGACCTCCCTGACGGCCCGGCCAGTCAGAATGCGGTCCAGGGTCGTGCTCCGCTTCTCTACCCATCGCGCGAGCTCCGGATCGAGAGGTCCTGCTTCCTCGATGAAGGCCCGCGCCTTCCTCCATCGCCGCTCGCGGCCCTCCGCGGCGTCTGCGCGAGACTGGCCGAGGGCGTCCCAGAGCTCAAGTCCACGGCCACCCTGGTCAGTCCTGTGCCGGCGATCAACCCAGAGTTTCGCGGCATCGCGGCTCTCAATCACCACGCATGGGATTTCGCTGATCGGCGCGGCGTGGTACCGCTTGGAGTAGGACACGAGCTTCTTCTGGGAAGTGGGGCCCGTCCTGGGCCAGGCGCCGTCAGCAAGCTCTGGAGTGTCCAGCACCCGGAGCGCGGTGAGGCGCCGGTTTCCCTCGAGCACGGTGTACTGCCCCTTCTGCCCCTTTGCAGGCATCACCAACAGGAGGTCGATCGGGCTGAGTCCGTTCAAGATGATGTCGTGTGCCAGTTCCAGGAGCTTTGCCCCCTGATGCTCAACCACAGCACGCACCGCCGAGCGCTGGTCCTTCGAGGGCGCCACCCGGTGGTTCTCCTGGTCAAGGAGAAGCCGGTCCACCCGAACCACCTGCACCCTCCTGTCTTGGTCCCGCCTTGCCATGCTTCACTCCAGCCTGCGGCATCATGCCGCGGCCGGCACTCTCTCACACCTTCCCCCGCTTCGGCAACATCGTTGCCGACCTCCCCCTCCCTGCGCTACCCTATCCACGCGCTGGACGGTTCGCTGGGCCGCGTCCCCCTGAGGCCCGGCTGATGCCGTCCAGCGCATTCCCCTACGAGGGGATCGGCAACCGGGTCCCCGGCGGGATGGCGTGCGGGTCGAGGCGTGGGCGCAGCTCGCCCGCCTGCAGGCGCTGGCGGATCACGAGGTAGTAGGGGAACAGGAAGACCCAGAGCGCAGCGACGGTGATCGCGGTGGTCACGGGGTTTGGGCCGAAGGGGCTGTGGAACGTGTGCATCTTTCGCTCGAAGGAGTCGTGGCCGCACCAGAGGGCGGTGACGACGACCACGAGGGGAACGGCCCAGTTGAAGCCGGACCCGGCGCACACGAGCGCAGGGACAAGAAGCACGAGCGTGAGGGCGAAGGCAAGGACGGCACGCATCAAGAACCCCAGCGCCATCCTGCTCCATGCGGGAACCGGCGCAGGCAGAGCCTCCCACATCCCGCGGCGAGCGGCAAGACCTCTTCCGTGATTCGGCTTCGCTTGGCTGCGGTCCTCCCATACGAACAAACGCCGAGACAAAGGCGCCGCGCAACGACGACGACGATTACCGGCGTTTCACCGTTTCGACCCTGGAACAACGCCGTGAATCAAGCGCCCTCAATTAACAGGCGTGCCACCGGCACTCTACGAATGAACGCCAAGAACTTCCAAAACGGTCACGGTGACCGTTTTGGAAGTATGCGGCGTTTCACCGTTCGGCCGATCCGTCCCCCCACCCGATCAGCGGTCTCCAGGGTCCGGCGGGGCGACCCCTACAAGGAACAATCGAGGAGGCAGGCCGGCAGGCCTACGCCGTCTTTCTGACGGCCCGCTTCGGCTGGTCCAGAGACACCGGCTGCTCCCCGGCGAGCGCACTGAGATACCCCTCCAGCCGCAACACCGCCTCAGGCGATGACTGGCTGACGGCCCGATCCAGGAGGGCATGTAGTCCGGGGTGCTCGGTGCCGTATTTTGGCGGCGGCGCCTCACGGACAAAGATGGGGTGCGAGTCTCCGAGCTCCAGGCGGCCCCCGTCCCCGGTGATGATCCACCGTGGGGAGTACCCGATCTCCGCGTACAACCCGGCCACCAGCGCAAGGGAGGGGAAACTCTCCCCCCGTGTGACCTTGCTGATGAACGACTGCGCGACGCCCGTCCGGCGGGCAAAGTCGCCCTGCGAAACGGCGGCCTCGGCGAGGGCTTCGCGCACGCGCGCCCCAACCGAGGCCCGAGTAAGCTCTTTATGTCTTGACACTGTGGCGACCCGCGCGGTACAAGTCGCAAAGAGCTTGACCGGAACTATTGATGACCTCCACCGACCTCCGCGTGCTCCTGATCCTGAAGGGCCTCACCGCCTCCGGGATCGCACGCGACCTGGGTGTGAGCCGGGCGATGGTAAGCCTCGTCATCACCGGGGTTTCCGCAACCCCCTGGATCCGGCGGCACATCGCAGAGCGGGTAGGCATCCCGTACATTCTCCTCTGGGGGGAACCAGACCTGGGCGTGGACCACCTTCAGGTCGGAAGGCCCCGCAAGAGTAAACTACTTGACGCTCCGAGTCCAAGCCCCCGACGCCAGGGGGCCGGATGACCCGCCACCCCGCGACCCGGGCTGTCGTCCTCGCCCTGGCCACATGCGCCCGGGACGGCGGGTGGACCTCCACCCGCGACATGGCCCTGGCGATGGAGGCGGATCGCACCGTCGCCCGCCGCTGCCTCCGCGAGCTCGCTGCGCGCGAGTGGCTCTACCGGCGCGAGACCGCTCCCGATCCCACCCGGCAGCAGGCCGGCGCGGGTGGCGAGTGGTGGCG
>JAYVAS010000604.1:0-3170 GCA_043750895.1 Pseudomonadota bacterium | reverse complement strand
ACCTGCACCTTGTCGCCGGGGTGCCAGCGGGCGCGCCTGAGTGCCTCGCCGCCCAGGACGATGCGCCGGAGCGACGGGACGATTGCCTCCACCGAGAGCACCCGCGCCTCGGTGAGGAGGACGGGGCCGAGGGCACCGAGGATGCGGCCTTTCGCAGACATGCAGACTCCGTACTGCGATCGCAGTCTCACGCGCCCCCACGAAGCGGGTCAGTCGCCGTCCACGAAGACCGACAGCGCCCCGCGGTGCACCGCGATGTGGACCTGCCCGACGGTGGGCCAGGGCTCTCCGTCGACCTGCGCCGGAATTTCCGGCTCACCCGGTCGCGGGAAGAGCGTGATCTCGAAGGCGGGCGCGCGGACGAGCGGCGCGCCGACACTGGGCTCCATCCAGGCGCGGAGCGGGTTGCCGTCCAGGTTGACGAGGGCGTGGGCGGCCCACTCGTCGAGCCCGTGCACGGCGAGGAGCTCCATCTCCCCGTCGTCGTGGCGACTGGTCGGGTCGATCACCCAGGCGCGGGCATAGATGCGCGTGTTGTTGATGATCAAGTCGTGGAGGTCCTCGTAGAACACCGTCCCGTGGTGGGTGGTCACCTCCGCGTCGAAGCGGTGGTCCTCGAAGTAGGAGGCCACGAGCGCCCGGATCGTAGCGCCGGCGTACACCAGCTCTCCCTGGTAGAGGTCACGCAGAAACGTGCTCTCCACCGCGGCTTTGTCCTCGAACCGGAACTGCAGGGCCCGCGCGGAGAACCCGAAGCCGACGGAGTCGAACGCCCACACCTCCCGGCGGTCCCCGTCCTCGGCGTTCCAGGTGGTCAGTCGCGCGGCGTCCATCGCCGCGAGGTGACCCCGGGCGATGCACGCGGCGGCAGCCGGGAGATCGTCGAGGGGAAGCCCAAGGGAGCGCGCCTGGTTGTTTCCCGTGCCAGCGGGGAGGATGCCCATCGGCAGGCCCTTCCCGGACCGGAGCAGCCCGTTGGCGACGTCGTGAAAGGTGCCGTCGCCGCCCATCGCGATGACCCCTGCGTAGTCGCCGCCCAGGAGGGCCTGGTGGACCGCCTCCACCGTGGCCCCGTCGGGCTGGGTGGGCAGGAGGTCCACCGCGAGGCCCTGCTCCTCCAGTGCCGCGTAGGCAGCGCCGACCCGCCCGGAGGCCGCGCCCGACTGAGCAGCCGGATTCGCGACCAACAACCAGGTCCGGCGTGCCACCGCTACGCCCCCGCGGCCGGCTGCCGACGCGCCGGGATGAGGAGCGAGGCGATGATGGACACCGCGAGGATGCCGGCGATGATCCCGAGCGACAGCCCGATCGGGAACTTCCCACCGAAGGCCTCGTTCAGCCACGCCATCTTGAGCCCGACGAACACCAGCACCAGGGCAAGGCCGTACTTGAGCGCATGGAACCGGTCGATCACGCTCGCCAGCATGAAGTAGAGGGACCGCAGGCCCAGGATGGCGAAGATGTTCGAGGTGAACACCAGGAGGGGCTCGCTGGTGATGGCAAAGATGGCCGGGACCGAGTCGATGGCGAAGATGATGTCCGAAAACTCGACGACGACCAGGGCGATCAGCAGCGGGGTTCCGTAGAGCACGCCTTCCTTCCGGACGAAGAAGCGCTCCCCCTCGTGCCCGCTGGTGATGGGCAGGAACCGGCGGACCAGCTTCACCAGGGGGTTGTTGTCCGGCTCCATCGGCTTCTCGGGGCCGAACATCAGCTTGAGGCCGGTGAGGATGAGGAACACGCCGGCGACCACCACCACCCAGTGGTACTGCATCAGCACCGCGCCCAGCGCGATGAAGATGGCGCGAAAGAACAGCGCGCCGAGGATGCCGTAGAACAGGACCCGATGCTGGTACGCGGCGGGGATCGAAAAGTACGAGAAGACCACGGCGAAGACGAAGATGTTGTCGACCGCGAGCGCCTTCTCGATCACGAAGCCGGTCAGGAACTCGAGCCCGACGCGATCCGCGGCCGCGGCCGGATCGAAGCCGGGGATCGCGAGGAGGCGGGGGTTGGAGGCGAACGCCGACTGGGCGTAGAAGTACAGACCGACGTTGAACGCCAGGGCCAGGCTGACCCACACCACCGTCCACGCGGCCGACTCCTTGAAGGAGACCGCGTGGGCCTTCCGGTGGAACACCCCGAGGTCGAGCCCGAGCATCGCGAGCACGAACGCCAGGAAGCCTGCGTAGAACCACCAGTATTCGTTGAAAGGGAAGAGAGAGACGTCCAACGCGCACCATCCAGTGTTGCCGAAGCGTAGGCACGACCTGATCCGCCTACAAACAGATAATAGTTCGAAGTTCAATCGGTATTACCTATCAGTGGCTTTTCCGGGGCCCAGGTTCGGAACTTCCTCTTTGTCAGGGTGATCGTGGGGAGGCATGTTGAAACCGCGGGGCACCCCGCCCCACCCCTGGCCATAACGACCTGGAGTCCGACATGAATCTGACGATTCAGCTTCCCCACACCCCCGACACCTCCTCGATCCGCGATCACGCCGACCGCGTTCTGCGCTTCGCGCTGACCCGCTTCACCGACGCCATCACGGCGATTCGGCTGCGTCTCGTCGACGAGAACGGGCCGCGCGGCGGGGTCGATCAACGGTGCCGCGTACAGGTGACGCTGCGGAACGGGGGCGAGGTGAGCGTCGAGGGGCTGGGGAGCGACCCCCGCGCGGTGATCCACGAGGTGGTCGCACGCGCCGAACGAGCCATCGCGCGTCGATTGTCACGGGTGCGGGGTTCGCGCATCGGATAGGCGAAACCGATGTCAGTCCCCGTCTGGTTGAACTACCATCACCTCCGCTACTTCCACGCCACCGCGCGGGAGGGCAGCATGACTGCGGCGGCCAAGAAGCTCCGCGTCGCCCAACCCACGCTCTCCGGCCAGATCAAGCAGCTCGAGGACATGCTGGGCGAGCCCCTGTTCGAGCGGCGCGGCCGGAGGCTGGAGCTCACCGCCGCCGGGCGCACCGTCTACCACTACGCGGACGAGATCTTCGGGCTCGGCCAGGAGCTGTTGCAGGCCGTACGGGGGCGCCCGGCGGGTCGGCCCCTGCGCTTCGCCGTGGGCGTGTCCGACACGCTCCCCAAGCTGATGGTCTACCGCCTGCTCGCCCCGGTGCTCGAGGTCGCCGGGGGGGCCCGGCTCGAGGTCCAGGACGGTGA
>JAYVAS010000603.1:0-1736 GCA_043750895.1 Pseudomonadota bacterium | reverse complement strand
CTGGTGGTCTGGGAGGGGAAGTCCCCGGACTTTGCCCCGCCCGCGGACGTGGACGGCGCGGTGGGCCGGATGGCGGCCGTGGGGTCAGCGCCGCTCACGACGGCAAACTACGACCGGTTCTACGCGTCGGACAAGACACGTAACCAGACGCTCACGTGGCCCGGCCTGTGGCGCGGCGGGGACGGGTCCGTCCATCTGGTGTGGCTGGAGACCAACGACGCCAAGGACGACAAGTCGGACGGCATCGCAGGGACGTGCGTGGTGCGGTACGCCCAGGGGAGGCTGGGATGAAGGTGGCGTTTTTGGCATTCCTCGGCGTCCTCGGATGCGTGGACCCGTCCAAGTCGGACCCGGACGGGTCGGCCGACACCGATACCGATAGCGATGCCGACACCGACGCGGATACCGACGCCGATACCGATACCGACACGGATGCCGATACACCCACCCCCTTCGAGACCGACGACGACGGGGACGGGTACAGCGAAGCGCAGGGTGACTGTGACGACGGAAACACCACCGTGAAGCCCGCATACCTGTGGGAGACCTGTGGGAACGAGATCGACGACGACTGTAACGGAACCGTGGATGACGGCTGCGGCGCGGGGGTGGGCTACCTTTGGAGCGTCGACTACGTTGACATCGGGTCGAACTTCAGCTTCGCCGGGGGGCGGTACGGCGGAGCGTTGCGAACCGCCGAGGGGTCCCTGGTGTGCTTGACCTACCACACTTGGGACCTTGTCGGCCCCGCCCCCGACGGATGTCCCGATTGTGAGTGGAGCTTTGAGTTGAAAGGCGGTTCGACCGGGCTCGAAGGGGCGTACTGCGCCGAGGTCCGGGTTGCCGTCGCGTGGATGGACATCGATCGCTGGAAGTCGCCAGCGTATCGGAGATCCTTGGGCTTCGCGTGGACTGGATACAACACGACGACGGGTGAGCCGACCGAAGAGACGATTTACCTTTGGTCCGAGTCTCGCTCTGAGTGGGGCTCGGTGGAGTACAACATGGACCGCTACGGAATCGAGCGGGTGTATGTGGACGGCAACCGATACGGCACCGGCTTGCCGTGGGGTTACGCCTACGAATACACCCCCCCGGAGTGACGTGCGGATTGGTCACGCCACGGGACGAGGTCCCCGGCACGGCGCCGCGGGCTGGGAGCGTTGCGTGTCGGGTGATGGCGTCCAGTTGGAGCGCGACGTGTTGCAGGTCACCGACGCGGCGGGGGCCTCCGATGGGGGCCACGCCTATCTCGTGGCCGTGGAGTCGGACGCGGACCGGGTGTGGCTGGCGTGGTCGTGGTACCCGACGGAGATCCTGCCGGAGGTGCGGGAGACGCGCCTGGGCTGGTTCGCGCTCGACAGCAGCGGGGCACCCAATCCGGCCAGCTCGTTCGAGCAGACCATCGCGGGGTGGGCCGCCCCGGCGTGGGACCCGGGTTGGCGATCGTCCCCGATGGCACGGTGCTGGTGGGGTGGCAGGAGCGGATCGGCGCCACCTTCCCCGCAACGTACGCCGTCCATTTGGGCCGGTTTGACTCGGCTGGGGCGGGTGCGTCGGCCGAGGTCTCCGACGCCCTTGCGTCCAACCGATACATCGCGTTCTTCCCCAGCATCGTCGCCGACGAGGACGCTGCTCTGGTGGTCTGGGAGGGGAAGTCCCCGGACTTTGCCCCGCCCGCGGACGTGGACGGCGCGGTGGGCCGGATGGCGGCCGTGGGGTCAGCGCCGCTCACG
>JAYVAS010000602.1:0-9469 GCA_043750895.1 Pseudomonadota bacterium | reverse complement strand
ACGCGGAGCCAGTGGGATCAGGTGTTCGTGGCCCCGGTGGGCGGGTCCGGCCACGACGATCTGGTGCTCGCGGACGACTATGGCTCCGGCATCGCCGTGTTCGTGTTCCCGGGCGAGGCGGCGGGCGACCTGCCGGCCAACGCGTCGTCGGTGGGGGACCGGGCCCGCGTGAGCCTGGAGTCGGGCGGCGTGGTGGCGGCCGGCGCGGACCTCGACGGTGACGGCTACGGTGAGATCGTGCTGGGGGGCGTGGCGAGCGGGCGGGTGTCCGTGTGCAGCGGCGCGGACCTCGCCGGCTCCGGGGCGCTGTCGGGCGAGTACGCTGCGCCCGCGACCTGTGGGTTGGTCATGGGGACCTCCACCTTCGGGACGTCGCTGGTCGTCGTACCCGACCTGAACGGCGACGGCCTCGGAGACCTCGTGGTGGGCGAGCCGGGCTACGACGGCGACCGCAGCGACGTCGGGCGCTACCTCTTCTACGGGAGCGCCGGCCTCGTCGACGGCGGGGCGGGGACGGCCTGGGGTGAGCTGCGCGGAGACGCGGACAGCGGGCAGATCGGGGCGTACCCGCCGGCGGTGACTGGGACCGGCAGCGGGGTGCGCGTCGCGGTGGGGACGCCCAGCGCGACCGGCTGGTACAGCCAGGAGGGCGTGGTCTACGTGGCGAGCGGGGTGCCCGGCGCGGCGTCGGTGTTGAGCGAGGTCGCCGTGGCGCGGGTCGCCGGCTCCGAGATCAGCGGCCAGTACGGCACCAGCGTGCTCCTCGCCGACGTGACGGGGGACGGCGCTCCGGACCTGACGGCGGGCGCACCGAGCGGCGCGGTGGGCTGGGTGTATGTCACGGACGGGGCGGGGTGGTGAGCTTGGGCGGGGGGCTTGATCCGACGCTATCCTGACTCATGCGCGTCGGAGCCGTGCCACCAGCGATGACCCTGATCCGGCTCGCCCTCCTCACGCTGGCGCCCGGTCTGGCCCACGCCGCCGAGGTCTTCGACGGTCGCCCCGACCCGCGGCCCCCAACCGCGGCGCTGAGCCCGCCTCCGACCCCTGCGGCCACTGCCGGGCCGGTTCGGCGCCTGTTCATCGGACCTGCGGGCCCGGCGGTGGGGACCCCGGAGGCGGCGCGCGCCGCGTCGTCCCGGGTCCTGGTGATTGAGCGGCTGACCGGGCTCATCAACGACTCCGTTTGCTCTGGCGGAGTGGACCCTGCCATCATGCTCCTCCACCTCGCGAGACTGTACGTCGACGAGGGGGAGTACCAGGTGGCCCTGGCCGGGGACGGAGACCTGGCGGACGCGACGCGCTGGCTGGACAAGGCGGTTCGCCTCTACCGACAAATCCTCAAGTACTACCCTCGGTCGGAGGGTCTCGACGAAGCACAGTTCCACCTCGGCTACGCGCTGCTCCTGCTGGGGGACGCCGGGGGGGCGTTGGACGCGTGGAAGCAGCTGCTCCAGGCCTACCCGGACTCGACGTTCGCACCGGCGGCCTACGTGGGTGTGGGAGACGTCTTCCTGGAGCGGGGCGAGCTGTACAAGAGCATCGCCGCCTACCACAAGGCAGCGGCGGTTCGGGACGGGGAGCTGTGGCCGTGGGCGTCCTACCGACTGGGCTGCTACGTCGGTGACTACGGCATGGCCGTGGAGACCCTGCGCGAGGTGGTCGATGCTGGGCATCCGGTGCCCGACGACCGCACCTGGCAGGCGGCCCTCCGCGCCCGGGCCGAGGCGGACCTTGCGTGGTTCGAGGTCCGCGGAGGGGCGTCGGGGTAGGTCACCGACCCGGCACGGCCTGGTGGATCGCGGCCCTTCACCCCCGAAACGGGTTGTCGACGACGAGCTCGCCGAACCTCATTCCGTGCTGAAGATCCTCGGTGAGAATCCGCTCGCACCCGCCCGCGGTCGCGGCCTGGACGATGAGCGCATCCCAGAGCGAGAGCTGGTAGCGGCGTCGGACCTCGAGCGCGGCAAGGACGAGCGGCGCGTCGGCCGCCACCACGGTGAGGCGGCTGAGCAGCCGCACCGCCGCTTCGGCGTCCTCCGGCGGCAGCGGCCTGACCAGCTTGCGGGTCACGGCGTTGAAGAACTCCTGAAGGACCTGGGCGCTGATGACGTGGGTCCCCGCTCGCGCCGCGCCCAACAGCTCGATTGCCGGTTCGCGCCGCGCGCCGCCATCGCTGTCGAACGCGTAGACGAGCACGTTGGTGTCGAGGAACACCCTACCGTTCATGGAGGTCGTCACGCGTCCAGGTCCGGCCATCCGCTCCGCTCCCCGCTTCGCTGCGGCGGGCGAGCGCCACCAAGGCGGACGCGGCGTCGTCGGCCGACGCAGCGCGGGCCCACGCCGACAGGTACTCCCGGAGGACCGCGTTCACCGAGGTGCCCTCTTGGATGGCGCGGATCCGGGCGCGCTGGAGAACCGCTTCGTCGACGGTGATGGTGAGGTTCGTCATGGTCGATCCCGTGCTACACGGGTTCAGTGTAGCACGAGGCTGCACTACCTTCCAAGTCCGGCGGGACCCGCGTCCCCGTCCTGCGGTGGCGCCGCGCGCGCATGACGGTGCCGCCCCGCAGCGCGGCGAACGAGCTGGCGTCCGCCGGGTAGGGTGCCCAGGGTGCTCGCGAACTCGCCGAACGCCCCCCTCACCCCACCCCACCCGGCCCCGCCCGCGTCAGCCCTCGCCACCCCTCCCAGCCCAGCGCCGCGTAGAAGACCGGGTACACCACCCAGCGCGGCCAGACGGGCTCCACCCAGGTGCTGGTGGCCGCGTCGTAGCTCCCCAGCACCACGTAGGTGATGGGCACCAGCACCGCGAGGACGGTCCACGCCCGCTGCCCGTTCCAGAGCGCGGCGAGCAGCGGCCACAGCACGTACCAGGGGTGGACGGTGGGGGAGAGGATCACGAAGGCCCCGAAGGTCCACACCGCGATGCGGCCCGGGTCGCGCGAGCGCCACAGAATGGCGGCCACCACCAGGACGCCGATGCCCTGAAGCACCCGGCGGGCGACCGGTTCATCCAACACGAGGCAGACGAGCGGGTAGACCGATCCGTTGTAGGCCCAGACCGCCCGGTAGGTCTCGAAGCCGCGCAGCAACGACGGGCTCCACATCGGCACGAGCGCCAGCCCGGTCGCGATCGTCGCCGCCACCCACATCCGCCACCCCGCCCGCACGAGCAGCACGCCGGGGAGCAGCTTCACCATGGCGCCCAACCAGGCGAAGACCGGGCGACCGGCGAGCGCCAGCGCGGTGCACAGGAGCCCGGCCCCCTCGAGGTGACCGGAGCCCGCGGACTCCAGCGCCGGCAAGGGGAGGAGCGCCCAGAGCCAGCCCGCCGGACCGCGGTGACGGTGCAGGATCCACGCGGTACCCACGTCGCAGGCGCCCATCACCAGCTTCCACGCGAGCACGGTCGGAAGCGCGGCGGCGAGCGCCTGGGCCAGCGGCGGGTAGATGGTCGACACCTCGCGGTGGTTCACACGGGCCCACACCGCGTCACGCAGGTGCGCGAGGGTGGGGGAGTCCGGCGCGTCGGTGAACGGGTTGAAGCCGGCCCGCCACACCTGACCCTCCCAGACATAGCGCCACACGTCGTCCGACCAACGCGGCTCGGCGAAGAACAAGGGCACCCGAACCAGGATCGCCGCGACCAGCAAGGCGCGACCGGAGCCGTGGTCCGGCCGGAGCGCCGCGACGAGCAGGCCCCAGGCCACCAGCACGATCGGTCCGGCCGTCGCTCCCGGCCACCACGCTGCGACCGCCGCGCTGGCGACCGCCACCAGCACCGCGGCCAGGGGACGGACGGACGACGGGGACGGCGCGGGTGCGACCACGGTGCGAACTATCCCAACCCCCGCGCATCGCCCGCCGACGCCCTGAAAGCCCGGGGCTTCCAAAGCGTTGACAGTCTGCCGACATTCCCATACGGGGTCGCCGCCCGAGATTGCGCCATGAACCGTCCTCCTCTCGCCCTCCTCGTGCTCCTGCCGCTGCTCCTCCTGGGTTGCCCGGGGGGCAAGGACAAGAAGGACAAGACCGAGGACGACACCGACAAGCGCGTCCTCAACGACGTCTCGGTGAAGCTGGTGGTCGGCGGCGTCGACCCCTCGTTCGGGGACCCGGACGTCGAGCTGCGCGCCGAGGTGTTCGGGAGCGGCTTCGAGAAGGGCGCCAGCGTCATCTTCGGCAACACCGCCGGCCGTGAGGTCCGCGTGGGCGACGACACGTCGCTCACCGTCCTGGTTCCCGCGCTCCGTCCGGCCGCCTACGACGTCACCGTCATCAACCCGGACGGCGTCAAGGCCACCCTGCGGAAGGGCCTGACCATCCGGGAAAGCGAGGCGGCCACCTGCCGGGGCGTCACGATCTACTTCGACTTCGACAGCTCCGGCCTCGCCCCCGCGGTGCGGGACCAGCTCGAGTCCGTCGCGGCGTGTGTGCGCGCCTCCGGGCAGTCGGTGGTCGTCGAGGGCCACTGCGACGAGCGCGGCACCACCGAGTACAACCTGTCCCTCGGTCAACGCCGGGCGGACGCGGTGAGCCGGTACCTCGCCGGCCTCGGGGTCAATCCCGGGCGCCTCCGTCCGGTGAGCTGGGGTGAAGAGAAGCCGGTCAGCGAAGGCCACGACGCCGACGCCTGGGCCGCCAACCGTCGCGCCGTACTGGTCGTGGAGTAGTCGATGTACGTCTTTCTGCTCCTGCTGGGCTGCGTGATCAACCGTACCGGTCAGTCCGCAAGCTACCAACTACTGGCGGACGTCGCCGATCACTCCCATCGGGTCGCCGAGCTGGAGGCGCTGTCCGAGGACATGGCGCGCCGGGTCGGGCAGCTCGAGGAGGTCACCCGCGCGCGCGGCAAGGACGAGATCCTCAAGATGGAGACGATGGAGCAGCTCCGCAGCGAGGTCTCCCGGGTCCGCGGCGATTTCGAGGTGCTCCAGCGCGACTACCAGACCTACGAGCAGGCGGGCCTGGGCTACCAGCAGGACTCCGACTGGCGCATGGGCTACACGGAGAGCCGGATCGCCGCGATCGAGCGGTCCCTCGGCGTGAAGCCTCCGCCTCCGCCCGCGAAGGACGGCAGCGAGCCCGCGGTGGTCGCGGTCGACCCGGCCACCCCGACGACGACCACGACGACGCCCGAGGTCGCGCCCGTGGCCGCCCAGACGCCCGACGAGTACTTCGCGCTCATCACCAAGAACCTCACCGAGGGCAAGGGCGCCGCGGCCCGCGCGGTCGCCGCCCGTTTCGTGGCCGAGAACCCGAAGAACGACCGCGTTCCCGAGGCGCTCTACCGAATCGCGGAGAGCTTCCAGAACGACGGCGACTTCGTGTCGGCGACGGCCGCCTTCCAGGAGGTGGTGGACAAACACCCGAAGAGCACGTGGGCGCCGTGGTCGGTGCTGCGCCAGGGGGAGTGTTTCGCGTCGCTCGGCAAGACCAAGGAGGCGAAGCTCTTCTGGAACGACGTCGTGGCGAAGTACCCGTCCAGCAAGGCGGCCAAGGAAGCCAAGGCGCACCTCGCCGGGAATTGACCGGCGCGCCGAGACACACCGTGACCGTCCTCCGTTGACACGGGGGGCGCTTCGAGGTATCTGACTCGTCTCCAAACCTCCCTCAACGGAGCGTCCCTCGGGGCGCTCTTTTGGTTTTTACTGTGTCCGATCTCTCCGTCACCCGCCGCTTGATGAGTTCGCTGCGCGCGATCGCCGAGCCCGTGGTGGAGGCGCACGGCCTCGATCTGGTTGCCATCGAGCTGGTCCACGCCCCGGAGACGGTGTTGCGGGTCTCCGTCGATAAGCCCGGCGGCGCCACGATCCAGGACTGCACCCGGGTGTCGCGGCAACTCTCCCCCGAGCTGGACACGGCTGATCTGATCCAGGTGGCGTACGCGCTGGAAGTGTCGACGCCCGGCATCGAGCGGCCGCTCCAGCGGGAGAAGGACTTCGTCTACTTCACCGGCTGCACGGCGCGCCTCAAGCTCTACGGTGTCGACGGCCGCCGGCGGCTCACCGGGGTCCTCGCGGGCGTGGACGCCGGAATTCTCAAGCTCCGCCTCGAAGCCGAGACGCGGGCCATCCCCCTTACCGATGTCGAGCGCGCGAATCTCGTGCTCGACCTCGATCAATACGCGCGCCTTGGCGAAGGCCTGCATCCAATCGAACACGAGGGCTCCCCATGATCAGCGAACTGGCCCGCGACCTCGACCTGGTCGCCCGCGAGAAGAACATCCCCCGTGAGTCCCTCGTCGAGGTGCTCGAACAGGCGATGGTGGCCGCCGCCCGCAAGAAGTACGGCATGGCCAAGGACTTCGAGGCGCAGTGGAACGACGAGCTCGGCGAAGTGGAGCTCTTCGAGTTCAAGACCGTGAAGGACGAGATCGAGGACGATCTGCTCGAGATCGGCGTCGACGAGGCCCGCAAGCTCGATCCCGAGTGTGAGATCGGGGACTCCCTCGGCATCAAGCTGGCGATCGAGGATCTCGGGCGCATCGCCGCCCAGACCGCGAAGCAGGTCATCATCCAGAAGCTGCGGGACGCCGAGCGCGAGCAGACCTTCGCGGAGTTCAAGGACCGCAAGGGCGAGATCATCACCGGCATCGTCCGCCGCTTCGAAAAGGGCAACATCGTCGTCGACCTCGGGCGCGCCGAAGCCGTGCTCCCCAAGCGGGAGCAGGTCATCACCGAGACCTACCGCCAGGGCGATCGCATCCAGGCCTACGTGGTCGACATCACCCGGGCCACCAAGACCCCGCAGGTGGTGCTCTCTCGGACCCATCCCGGTCTGCTCATGAAGCTCTTCGAGCTCGAAGTCCCCGAGGTCGCCGAAGGCCTGGTGCGCATCGAGGCGTGTGCCCGCGAACCCGGTCACCGCGCCAAGATCGCCGTGGTCTCCGTGGATGCGGACGTCGATCCCGTGGGCGCGTGCGTCGGCATGAAGGGCTCCCGCGTGCAGGCCGTCGTCGGCGAGCTGCGCGGCGAAGCCATCGACATCATCCCCTACCACCCGGATCCGGCGCGCTTCATCGTGCACGCCATCGCTCCGGCGCAGGTGTCGCGCGTCTACATCGACGAGCACGCCCACGCGATGGAGCTGGTGGTGCCCGACGATCAGCTCTCCAAGGCCATCGGCCGCCGCGGTCAGAACGTCCGTCTCGCGGCCCAGCTCACCGGCTGGCGCATCGACATCTTCAGCGAGTCGAAGCACCTCGAGATGAACGAGCAGGCGCGCACGGAGCTCGCCGGCATCGAAGGGCTGGACCAGGAAGGGGTCGAGGCGCTCATCCGCCACGGCTTCCGGTCCTGCCGCGAGGTGGCGGACGCCGAAGCCTACGAGATCGCCGGGATCCTCGGCCTCGAGGACCACGAGGCCGAACAGGTCGTGGAAGCGGGCGAGCGCGCGCTCGAGGTCCTGATCCTCGATGAGGCGGCCCGTCGGAAGGCCGCCGCGGAGCTGCCGCCGAGTGCCGACGAAGTCTGAGCATCCGCCAGCGGAAGATCCGCCTGGACACGGCCCGATTCGGATGTGTGTGGTGACGCGTGAGCGCCACCGCACCGCCGACCTCGTGCACCTCGTCGCCCTGGAGGACCAGTCCGTCGCCGTCGACCGATCGGGGAAGCTCGAGGGTCGCGGGGCGTGGGTACGGGCCGACAAAGAGACGCTCCTCGCGCTCGAGAAGCGGGGGAGCCCGCTCGCCCGCGCCCTCAAGACGGATATTCGCACCGAGGGCCTGCTTGATCGGGTCCGCGCGTCAAACCTCGCCTACATCTTGGATCTCTTGTCGCTCGCGTCCCGCGCTGGTCGCCTGGCGAGCGGCTCCGACCAGGCGGAGACGGCGGCGAAGGCCGGCGAGATCGTGGCGTTCATCGTCGCCTCGGACGCGTCCGCCAAGAGTGTGGAGGCGGCTACCGCAACCCGGGGCCTGCCGGTCTACGCGCTCCCCCTCGATCGTGAGGCCCTGGGCCTGCGAATCGGTAAGGGCCCGCGCGCTGTCGTCGGGTTGAGGCCCGGCGGACCAACATCCCCGCTCGTTGAGCAGTTGCGGCGAATGGCCTTGCTGCGTTAGGGGGGGCGCGACGCGGCCTACTCGTCGGTCGAGGGCTCTGCGCCCCCGGTCCACGGTCCAGGTCCGCTCATCGATCCGGGCATCGCTCGGAACGGCGCGCGTGTCCATCCCAAGGGGGAGGAACGCATCGAAAAGGGTCTGCATGTCGACGAAAGATCTCCTTGACCGTCTCCAGAGCGGTTCGAATCAGCCCAAGCCGGCGCGCGCGCCCGAGCCGAAGGCCGTGGAAGCCCGTTCCAACGAGACCCGGATCGGGGTTGGGGTTGTGCGTCGTCGTACCGCCCCCACGCCCGAACCGCCGCCTCCCCCGCCGAAGACGATCATCCGTCGTCCCGCGGTTCGCGCCGAAGAGGCCGCTCCCCCCGCGATCGCGCCCGTGCGCCCCGTGGTGGTCGATGTCGCCCCCCCGGCGCCCGAACCCGCGGCCGAACCCGTGCACGCGGTCGCCGAGCCGATCGAGCAGGCGCCCGTCGAGGTCGCGCCGCCCGTCCACGAAGCGCCGGTAGAGGTCGCCGCGGCACCGGTGGTCCACGAGGTGGTCGAACCGGTCGTCGAGGCCACCCCGCCCGCAGCGGTCGCTACGCCCGAAGCGCCCTCCGCGGCCGTCGTCGCGGCCCCGGTCGAGCACGTGGAGGTACCTGCAGAGGTCGTTCCCGCGCCGGTCCAGGAGTCCACCATGGACCGGGCCGTGATCGTCGAGCGGCCCCTCGGCGCCAGCTCGCACTCCATGGGCAACGTCGCGTCGCCCCGCCTCCGGCCGGCATCGCTCCCGGACCGCCCGATCCTCCCCGGCCTCGGCCGCGCGGTGGTGTCCCTCCCCGCCGGCTACGATCCCACCGACCCCACCGGCGCGCGCCGTCGCGCCCGTGAGCAGGCCTCCGCCGCCCCTCCCCGTTGGGGTGGTGGCCCCCCGGTGGGCCCCCCCGGCGCCGATCGTGGGCGTCGCCCCGAGCCCGGATCCGTCCAGGCCGAGGATCCGCGCAACGCGAAGAAGAAGGGTCGCCGCGAACACGCCGTCTCCGACATGGGCGGCGGCCGGCACCGGAAGGTCAAGTCCAAGCTCCCGCCCGTGCCCGTGCAGAAGGTGCACCGGAAGGTCCAGATCGACGGCGAGATGACCGTCGCCAACCTCGCCCACGAGATGGGCGTGAAGGCGGCCGAGCTCATCAAGCTGCTGATGCAGATGGGGCAGCCGGCCACCGTGAACCAGCAGGTGGACTTCGAGACCGCGTCGATCCTGGCCCAGGAGCTGGGCCACGAGGTCTTCAACGTCGCCTTCGACGAAGCCGAGCACCTCATCGAAGCCGCGAAGGAGGTCGACGAGGACCGCGTCGTCCGGCCGCCGGTCGTGACCGTCATGGGTCACGTCGACCACGGCAAGACCACCCTGTTGGACACCATCCG